>NZ_JAGQAY010000012.1:0-69717 GCF_024345355.1 Cyanobium sp. WKJ7-Wakatipu | reverse complement strand
CCAGTACGAATCAATTTGCCGACAATATTGCATTGCTTGAGCACTTATGATCTGCTGCGACGATGCCGAAAGGCATTTTTTTATGGTGATCAGAGGCTGGCAAATCTCGTAAATTTCGAGGTACCCTTGAGTTGGGAGCACAGGCGGCAGGAGAAACACTTGCAATCTGCGTGCCATTGCCTTGATTGGTGAATGCACTTGTAAAGTTTACTGTGAATCCACCCTGGTTTGTTTGAAGAGATTTTTGAAGGAGCGCTGATCTCTGTACAAGTTGTAGCCACCCCCGGCTAATGCAATTTGGGCTGTATTGACTTTTGCTCGATCCGCCTCGCTTACTGAAACATTCACCGCAATAGTGGACAGGATTCCTAGTATCGCTACAGTAACCAGGATCTCTGCCAGCGAGAAACCAAGACTGGATGAGTTGCGCTTGTTGATCATGGACACCACGCAGCCAAGGTTGGCACAAGCGTGTAAGAACGAGAGGCAGTGGCTCCACTGTATGCAACAGTGAGGCGATGACTTGCGGCTTGAGAGGTATTAAATGCACGCGAGATCCCAGGGGGAAGGCTCGCGTTCCCGATCAGTGAAACTAACTCTGTTACCAGTGTCCCGTTGTTGCATTTGGCTGTAAATGCAGTGATAGCAGTCTCACCTGTGTCGAGAGTAGAGCTTGGGAAATAATAGTTTTGCTTTCCTGGAATATAATATGTGTTGCTCGTGGGGTCAATGGAGCATGGTGATGTTCTGCCAGAATCGGTAGTGCAAGAGCCAGAACAGCATGTCATCCTAAACGCAACGTCTTTGATTCTTGCGAGGTCTTGATCAACTGCTTCTTCAAGCTGATTAGTGCTTCTCGTTCCAATCAGGGCCGTATTCCCTCCAGTCAGAATTGTTGCAACTCCGGCACCCAAGACTCCAAGGATGACGATAGAGACGAGGACTTCGACGAGAGAAAATCCCCTTGATTCAAGAAACTGATAATCTGGCTTGGAGAACTCAGAATCTTTAAAATAGGCATGATTGGGCAGAGAAAGCATAAGCCCCTAAAAGAAACGAGTAAAGTTAATGGACCTTGCGGCCCAGTCTATTGGCTTGGAAGATGGATTTAAATTGCCTGTATCTTCAAGGACGCTACAAGGAACTGCGGATGACCCGGGCACGCATGTACCAGGATTTGAAGGTGTGGCTAATTTGAGTGTGCTATTTCCGCCAAGTGTAAGTTCATTGGTCCATAGGATTCCGCTAAAGTTTGTCGTGCCACCCATGGTTGTGTTTGCGCATGGCGCCCAGACAAACATGGCCGAGCCGGAGTTGCCTCCGAGGCTAAATGCTTGGGAGGATGTGCATGCACTATTGCTGGGCACTGGGATACCCCTGATTTGGAGCCTATTCGTGAGCGAGATGGGGGCTATTGATGCGTTATTTAGGTGAATTATGCTTCCTGCATTATTTCCATTTCCGCGTAGAGTGATGTTTTGATTGTTCTGTTGGAGATAAAGATATACAGGGCTATCTGTCGTGTCTATAGTTAGAATGCGACTGCTGCCATTGAGGTCGATTGATGTGACGATGCAGTGGTAGGCCTCGTCGGATCCTGGAGGGTGCGATCCGCGATGACAATTGTTGGTATTCGCAGCATTGCTATTAATCGTTGTTGCGGAGGTAATATTTAATCCAGCGCCGTTTAGAATGGTGCAAGGGGAGGTGGCTCCGCAAAAGCTAGCCCGTGCATCCGAAATGGAGGGAGGGTTAGGGAGTGATATCGGTTTAATCTCATAGTCAATAGGCCCTTGCGACGTACGGAGATCATTAGTGCGGGCGTCGCACGTTGTACTGGTACTTGTTGATGGGCGAACGCAGGTAATTGAATTCAGCTTTGTTCCGGTCTGGTCTGTAATCAATAATGCACCAGTTCCTCCGCCAAGTAGCCCTCTTCCGCCTCCTATGCCTGTGACGATAGGCAGATCCCCAATCGGAAGATCGCTTTGCCCTGGGCATGAACGAAAATCATTGCCAAGATCGGGAGTGTTGATAATAACTCCTCCAAAAGATCTATTGCAGCACTTTTGCCTCAACAATGAATTCTCTGGTGATCCTGCTTGTGGCAACTGGACTTTGCCAGCCCCATAAACCCTGCCTTCAACAACTAATTCTAAAAATCCGCGTGAATTTGTCTCCGAAATGGCCGGGGAGGTGCCGGTTGAAGCCACAGGATTGCCCGTAACGGTATACGGAGTTCCTCTGCCGGCAGTCGAGCCTGGCGTGAAAGTTGCGCTAATGAGTACGAATCGTCTTGAAAAGGATCCCCCTCCTGGGAGGGTCACTTCGTTCCCATTGGCGAAACTAGTAGCAGCCTCCGTGGGATATGATGCGCTGGCAATATCAAAGTCCGGTGAAGGAGCGGTGCAGCGATTTCTTGCTGTTGGCCAGCTTCCCATGGACAAGCCTGTGTATAAGCGTCTGTTTACTGGCCGATTCCATTCGCTAATAATGAATGCCGTTCCGGCCTCGGCTGTTAATCGTGCATCTTTCGCGCGGCCTTGGAAAACAGAGCCTAGGAGACCATCAAAGGAACGTTGCGCAACAATTGCTGTGCCTGCGATAACTGCCAGTGCCACAACAAGGGCGATGCAACAGTGGCTCCTTCCTCGCTATTGGCTCGATGGCTGAAACAGAGATTATAAAATAAGCTAATTGCGTATTTATGCTTACCTTTTTTGGGTGGGGGTAGTAAGAATCTTGGCATCACTTCGCTCCAACCTTGTTTCTAGCCTAATCGGCTTTGTGTCTTCCGTCTCATCGTTTGACGAATAATCGTCGAACAGCTGTGCTTCTTACAACACCTGCACCACCTCTGACACCTCTGGAATTGCCTCGCGCAGCTTGCGCTCGATGCCCATCTTCAGGGTCATGGTGCTGCTGGGGCAGCTGCCGCAGGCGCCCTGCAGGCGCACCTTCACGATCGGGCCGTCGATTTCCACTACTTCTACGTTGCCGCCGTCGGCCATTAGGTAGGGGCGCAGCTCATCGAGGGTGCGCTCCACGTTTTCCAGCGTCAGGGCGTGGGGATCTTGGCCGGGGGCTGCTGTGGTGGTTTCGCTGCTCATTTGGGCCAGCCTGTATGGCTTTTCAGCTTAGGACGGCTGGGCCCGCGCCTGGCTTAGTCCAGGTGGAAATGGGCGAATAGGTTTGCCGCCGGGTCCTTCCGTCCGTTGGTGCGCCAGCGAGTTACCAGCTCTTTTAGGCTTTTTTCATAGCGCCTGCGCTTCCGCGCGATCCAGCCCAGATACAGCACCCCTGGGATGATGCCTGGGATCAAAAGCAGCAGGCCGATCCAGATGTCGCGCCTGTGGTAGCCCTTAGCTGGAAACCTACGGCCACTGCTGATCGCCCAGGCAAGCGCCCGGATTTCCTCGGGGAGATTGCGGAAATTACGTTTATTTGATTGGTCGTTGGCATAGGGCGTGATCTCAAGCTTTGCCTTACGGGTTATATCCCGCGCAATCTGACGCCGCATACCGATCACCTCCCTTGCCTTAGCCAGGGAAACTCGCGCAATCAACTGGCCGCTGGCACTCATCAGCGTGAAGCTGGTCGAACTGATGCGTGAATGCTCCAGGGAGCCGTACATGCCATCAGCCAGCTTGCCCTCCTCCCTTGCCACATCCTGGGCTGCGGCAAACAGCAGGTTTAGGCCCTCTTCCCGATCCACTAGCCGGCTATCGTCTCGGCCTAGTGGGTTGGGAAGGTCCGGATGATTCATTGATATAGGGCAATCAAAAACTAATTTCAGCAATCTTATAACTTTTCGATTCCACTGCCAGCAGATGGGGGCGATCCCTTGAGTGGTAGGCCAGCTTGTCGTTTCGAACCAGGCTGCCGTCTCCTAGGCTGGCAGCAGCACCCATGAAGCCTCCGCCGGCGCGATGACCGACGTTCCCGTTCAGCGGATCCGTAATTTCTGCATCATTGCCCACATCGACCACGGGAAATCCACCTTGGCCGACCGGCTCCTGCAGGACACCGGTACCGTTGCGGCTCGCGACATGCAGGCGCAGTTTCTCGACAACATGGAGCTGGAGCGCGAACGCGGCATCACCATCAAGCTACAGCCAGCCCGCATGGAATACACCGCGGCCGATGGCGAGGTCTACATCCTCAACCTGATTGATACCCCTGGTCACGTCGACTTCTCCTATGAAGTAAGCCGTTCATTGCAGGCTTGTGAAGGCGCTCTGCTGGTAGTAGATGCCAGCCAGGGGGTGGAAGCTCAAACCCTGGCCAATGTCTACCTGGCCCTTGAAAACAATCTTGAGATCATTCCTGTTCTCAACAAGATCGATCTGCCTGGTGCTGATGCAGACCGCATCGCTGAAGAAATTGAGGCAATCATCGGGCTCGACTGCTCCAATGCAATCCATTGCTCGGCCAAAACAGGGCTCGGAGTGCCCGCAATCCTCCAGGCTGTGGTGGATCGGGTGCCGGCTCCCGCCGACAAAGTGGCTGAGCCGCTGCGGGCCCTGATATTCGACTCCTACTACGACGCCTACCGGGGCGTGATCGTGTATTTCCGCGTGATCTCCGGCTCGATCAGCAAGCGCGACAAGGTGCTGCTGATGGCCAGCGGCAAGGTGGTGGAACTGGATGAGGTGGGCGTGATGGCGCCCGATCAGCGCCAGGTGGATTCACTTCATGCCGGCGAGGTGGGTTACATGGCCGCTTCGATCAAGGCCGTGGCCGATGCCCGCGTTGGAGACACCATCACGCTGGCATCCAATCCTGCCGCTGAGCCGCTGCCCGGTTACACCGAGGCCAAGCCCATGGTGTTCTGCGGCCTTTTCCCCACCGACGCTGACCAATACCCTGATCTGCGCGAAGCCCTAGACAAGCTGCAGCTCTCTGACGCAGCGCTCAAATATGAGCCCGAAACCAGCAGCGCCATGGGTTTTGGTTTCCGTTGTGGCTTCCTTGGCTTGCTGCACATGGAGATCGTGCAGGAGCGGCTAGAACGGGAATACAACCTTGATTTGATCGTTACTGCGCCTTCGGTAATTTATCAGGTGAACATGCTTGATAACACCGTCATGATGGTTGATAACCCAGCCACCCTGCCAGACCCGCAAAAGCGTGAATCCATAGAAGAGCCCTATGTGAAGCTCGAAATCTATACCCCGAATATCTACAACGGCGCCTTGATGGAGCTGTGCCAAGAGCGGCGCGGTGAATTCATCGACATGAAATACATCACCACCGATCGGGTAACCCTCCACTACGAGATGCCGCTGGCGGAGGTGGTTACAGACTTCTTTGACCAGATGAAGTCGCGCACCAAGGGCTACGCCTCAATGGAATACAGCCTGATCGGCTACCGCAAAAATGAGTTGGTGCGTCTTGATGTATTGATCAATGCTGAAAAGGCCGATCCCCTCACCACCATCGTGCACCGCGATAAGGCCTACAACGTGGGCAAGGGTTTGGTGGAGAAACTCAAGGAGCTGATCCCCCGCCAGCAGTTCAAGATTCCAATCCAAGCATCAATCGGTAGCCGCATCATTGCCTCCGAAAGCATCAGCGCCATGCGTAAAGATGTGCTTGCCAAATGCTATGGCGGTGACATCTCCCGCAAGAAAAAGCTGCTCCAAAAGCAAGCCAAGGGCAAAAAGCGCATGAAGGCAATGGGCAAAGTCGACGTGCCCCAAGAAGCCTTCATGGCCGTGCTCAAGCTGAACCAGTAGGGCGCTGGTGATTGGGGTGATTTCTGGCGGGGATGGGTCTTAAAAACTTTGTCTCCTGAAATCTGTACAGGCTGTACGGAATTCAGGAGAGCGCAGCGAACCATGCGGCCAGGTCGTCATGTCCCTGAAAATCGAGCAGGGCTTCCGCAAGGGCTTCGATCTGGGCGGTGATGCCGCCCATGGCGCATACCTCCGGGATAGATCGGATTGGAAAGCGTCTCACCAAGATAGGGGCGATCACATCATCGAGTGTCGAGTCGATATTCGCGCTCTTTCAGTGCTGGTGCTGAAAAGGTGTAACCGGCGGCGTCAGCAGGAAGCCCCTCAACCAGCGACAGGATCCGGTCGGGATTGTTTTCAAACTGCTCAAGGAGTTTGTACAGCTGTACAAACTCCTTGAGAGTGCGGACAGAAAGGCCGATGGCCACGATCTCCATGTGGATCCGGTTTTGAGGAAGTCTTCGACAGTGCTTGTGCGTCAACAGCCCTAGGTGCCAGCACCAATGGCTGCGCTGTGGCTAAAGGCGATCGCTTTGAACTTATCGATTTCAATAAACAGCACCGCAAAGCGGCTCAATGAAATGGCGCCGCCGCTCCAGCATCACTTTGGCGCGCATCAGCAACTACCAGCACAACTGCTAGAACAACTGCCAGAACAACTGCCGTGAGCAGCAGCAGAGCCAATAGCAATTTCAAGGATTTTGCTGCCCGTGGGAACACTGATCGGGTCGTTGTGCGCCAGGTGCCCCATGGCCCGGTTTCCCCGTTCCTTAGCTAGCCCTCCTCCCATGGCGGCTGGTTTTCTGCTGCCCCTCTCTGCCACAGCCTCGCTGCTGCTTGTGCTCAGTAGCGTTTCGCTGCAGGCGGCGGCGCTGCAGGCCCGCAGCCAGGTGCAGGCCGGCCAGCGGTTGCGGCAGGCGGAAGATCGGTTGATGTCGGCGGCCCAGCACCTGCTGGCGGCGCCAGCTACCCCCGTCGTGGGCCAAACCGGCCAGGTGGGCCCGGTGGCCTACAGCTTGGTGGCTTTTGACGGCCCCCATTGGGATGGCGCCCTTGCGGCCGGTGGCCTGCAGCGGGGCCGAGCTGCCGCCACCTTGGAGCTCGAGCCCACGGCGGAGCAGCCCCGTGCCCTGCGGGCGGCCTATGGCCTGGAGCTGTCCCGCACCCTTACCCCTGAAGGCCCCGGCAGCCAGCAGCTGCTGGCAGTGCGGGAGCTCGGTTTGCGTGGCCGCACCAGCAATGGGGTGGCGCCATGAACTTGGTGGAAGCGATGGTGGCTTCGGCGATGTTTGTGACCTCGTCGAGTTGCTCCTTGCAGTTGTGGTCGAGTAGCGCCAGCTGGGCGCGCCAGGCGGAAGCGCAGCAGCAGCAGGCGGCCAAGCTGGAGGCAGCGCTCCTGGCTAGCCAGGCCCAGCTCACGGCCCTGGCCGGCACAGCGATTGCCGCTGATTGCACGGCTGCTAGCAGCTGGCTTGCGGCCCATTTGCAAAGCATGCCCAGTGGCGAGGGCCTCGTGCGCCAGGTGAGCGCCGAGCCCGGAGCCCTGGTGCGGGTGGCGGTTAGCGACGCCAATGGCCTGGAGCGCCAGCGCTGGCTCAGCCCGGCGGCCTATGGGCTGTGCGGTGCCCAACCCCCGGAGCAGGGCGATGCAACGACCTGACTCAGGCTTCAGTCTGCCCGAGCTGCTGGTGACGGTGAGCGTGCTGGGCTTGCTGGCCAGCCTGGCCATAGACGGCGGCCAGCGCAGCCTGGCGCGGATGCGGGTGGAAACCACCAGCCGGCGGCTGGGTTGGGGCTTAGAGCAGGCGCGCCGCCAAGCCCAGAGCCTGGGCCAGCCCTGTGCGCTCGAGCTGGGCCCCAGTGGCTGGCGCCAGCCCAGTGGTGGCAGCCTGCCCGGCTGCGGCGTGGCTGATGTTGAGTTAGAGCCCAATGTTGCTATCGGCTCCAACTTGCCTGGGGCCTTGCGTTTCAGCAGCAACGGTTTGGTGCTGGATGGCGGCACGGTGGTGATCAGCGCAGCGGGCACGGAGCTGCGCCGTTGTTTGGTGATGTCGCTGCCGCTAGGGGTGGTGCGGCTGGGCCGCTACGAGGGGGGGCAGGGCGATTCGCCCAGCAGCAGCGCCTGCCGGGCCGAGGAGGCGTTGTGAAAGGGGAGCAAGGGTTTTCGCTGGTGGAGTTGCTACTGGCCCTGGCGATTGGTTGCGGCCTCAGTGGCGTGATCCTGCAGGTGCTGGTGGCGGAGGGGGCCACGAGCCAGCGCTTTGGCCGGCTGCTGCGGGAGCGGGCCGTGGCCCAGCGCACTTTGGAGCTGGTGCGCGGTGATTTGCTCCAGGCGCGGGGCATGGCTGATCCCGCCGGGCTGGCGCCGGCCTGCAACCTGGCGGGCCGCAGCGTGGTGCTGCATCTGGATACTGCCTCTGGCCCGATCACCTATTCATTGGGTAAGCCGGCTGAACCGATCTGGCGGGGCAAGGTGCTGATGCGCTGCGGCCCGGCCTATGGCCTGCATGGCGAGCTGGGCAGCGGCGCAGCCCAAAACCGGGTGGTGCTCGATGCGCTGGCGGCAAGCGATGGCTTCCGGGCCCAGCCGTCTGGTGCGGGGGTGCTGCAGCTGGAATTGGCGCAGGCCTGGGCCGATGGGGGGCGGCTTAGCTCCCGCTTGCCGGTGGCCATTGGGGCAAATTAAGGAAGCCGCCTGAAGCCTGGTTTACCGGTGATGTCTGCCACCATTTACCTGCACTGGACGGCCACCCCCTACAACTGGGTGCGCAGCGGCCTCTACCACTCGATTATCGGCGGCGATGGCCAGGTGCATCGCCTGCACAGCTATGGCGCCGACCTGCCCGCCCACACCTGGCGGCGTAACACCAATGCAGTGGCTCTCAGCTGTGCCTGCATGGGCGGCCGGCCTGATCCTTGGAGCATCCCGCCCGCCAAGCCCCAGCTCGAAGCCCTCTGCCAGGAGGCAGCTGCCGTAGCCCGCAGCTGGGGCTGGAGTGCCGATCAGATCAGCGTTCAGCGCGTGATGACCCACGCCGAGGCGGCCGCCAACCGCGACGGCCGCGTGATGCACGACAACTACGGGCCGGTGATCTGGGGCGGCACCGGTGAACGCTGGGATCTGCTGCAGTTGGAGAAGGGCGGTCCGCCTACCGGTGGTGAGCAGCTGCGCGAGCGGGTGCGTCAGCTCCTGAGTGTTGAGGCCGCTTCGGGGCCAGCGCCCCTGCAGTTCCGACGTGCCGACAGCATGGAGGCTCGCGGCTTGCCGCTGGCCACCGAGATCGATCCCAATGGCAGCAGCTGGGCTCTGGCCACCGCCCTGCTGGAGCGCTACGAATTGCCCTTCCAGTGGGATGCCAGCAATCGCCGCATCCTGGTGGGTGCCCTTGATGTGGTGCCGCGCTTTCAAGACGATGCGGTGCAGGCCTCGGTGGGCTGGCCCCTGTTTGAGATGACCCTCGAGCGCAGCACCGCTCCGGTGATCCTTCGGGGCATCGTGCGCCAGGACCGCGCCTGGTGCCGGGTGCTGGAATTTGCCGAGGAGCTTGGCATAAGCGCGGCCTACGACCCCTTCCGCCTGCTGGAGCGGCGGGGTGGTTGAAAACCGGCCAGGGGGTGGGAGGGGTGCTGCAAGCCCTCCCTAATTATGTACAGGCTGTACACAAACAGACCGTACAAAACCAGACCGTTCAAAACCAGACATACCACGCTGGCGACAACCCAGCCCAGGCCACCACTGGCGATGCCCAAGGGCCAAATGAATAATGTTGCCGCTGGGGCTTGCTGGGTCCTGAAGCTGGCTGCGCAAGCCCCCCCCCCCTTGCTCGTAGAAGTAAGCGGTTTTGAGGCACCGTATCTAATAAAAAATCTCTTCCATGGTGCTTACCCGCGGAAGAGATTAAAAATAAGCAGTTTTTAGATCTTAATCAGCGGGGGTGCATCAATTTGAATTATTAGTTTGATGGATAGGAAAAGCAAAGCCCTGGTCGAATCGAGGTGGCTCTATGGTACTGCTGGAGTGGTTAAGGATACCTGGCCAGTAGTTGCAATCGTAGCTATGGCATTCGTGGTCAAATTTGTATCAGCGGTAGTAAATGTTGCCGCAGTCCCGGATGCTGCGCAGGTCCCAGTTACGCCAGGTGGTGATACGTAAGACGCATGCTCAGCATTGACTTGAAGTGCTGCGCAAGCGCGAGCTGCGCCCATGCTGGATGACTCTGAAGCTCTGGCTCGCGCTTTGTCCTGTTGGTTCAGAAATGCAGGAATGGCGATGGCCGACAGGATGCCAATGATGATCACAACGATCAGCAGTTCCACCAGCGTGAAGCCGGCCTGAAGTTTGCTGCGTTTCTTAGAAGTTTGGAGACGCTGGAACACTGCCCGTTGGGCCAGAAGCTTGGATTGGAGGCTGGAGGTCATGTAAAAACGGCTCGTCGACTGAAACACCTAGTAAGTATTGCGCTGTTTTGCCGCCTTGCCAACATAGGCAAGCTGAGCAGAATCAAAGGATTGTCTGTTTATTTCGCCATGGCCCGCTGGCCAGTGCGGATTTCGCCCCTGCGGCTCTGGCTGCAGAGCACCTCGCTGCTCGCGGTGCTAGCCGGCTACAGCCTGCTGCTGCTGTTCAACCAGCAGATGGCCGGCCTGCACCGCAACGCCGCCCACCGCCAGCTGGCTGAGCAGTTCGCCGCGGAGCTCAGCAGCCGGGCCAGCGAACCCCGCCAGCTAGAGCCCCTGCTGGAGGCCGCCCTGCTGCCGGGCTGGCGCCTGCAGCTGCTGCAGCCCTTGGGCAGCCGCCCTTCAGCGCCCAAGGCGATGCCTGCTCTGCAGAGCCGTGGCGGCCAGGAGTGGCTGGTGAGCCAGGTGCCCCTGGCCCTGGTGGATGGCAGCGCTGCCACCCTGTTGGTAGAGCAAAACGTGACCGCCTCAGTGCAGCAGGAGCGCCTGGCCTTCTGGCTGCTGGCGGCGGCGGCCGGGGTTTCCAGCCTGTTCACCAGTGGCCTGCTGCGGCTGGTGTTGCAGCGCGGCCTGGTGCAGCCTCTGCAGGAATTCACCACCCAGCTCTCCGCCACCCAGGCGTCGTCGCTAGCCTGGGACAAGATTCCCGTGGCCGAGCAGCCCGAGGAGCTGCAGCCCATCGCCCTTGCCTTCAACAATCTGCAGCAGCGCCTATCGGTTTCCTGGGAGCGGCAGCGCTCCTTTGTAGATGGCGTGGCCCATGAGCTCCGCACGCCGATCACCCTGATCTCCGGCCACGCCCAGCGCCTGCTGCGCCAGCCGGGCCTGGCAGCCACCGCCCCCTCCCTGCGGCTGATTGAGCAGGAGGCCCAGCGCATGGCCAGCCTGGTGAGCGACCTGCTCGATCTGGCCCGCCAGGATTCCGGCCGCCTGCAGCTGCGGCGGCTGCCGATCGTGGTTGATGAGGCCATGGTGCAGGCCTATGAGCGCCTGGCCCCCAGCAGCGGCTGGCGCTTGCACCTAGACACGCCAGCTGCGGAGTTGCCAGTGGCGATTGGGGATCCGGAGCGGTTGCAGCAGTGCCTGGCAGCCTTGATCGAAAATGCCCTCCACTACAGCCCCACGCCGCGGCCGGTCAGCCTTGCCGCCGATCAGCAGGGCGATTCCCTGGTGCTGCATGTGTGTGACCAAGGCCCCGGTGTGGAAGCTGGCGAGCGCGAGGCGATCTTTGAACGTTTCGCCCGCGGCAGCGCCTCCATTAATTCCAGCAACCGCGGCAGTGGCATTGGCCTGGCCGTGGTGCGGCTTTTGATGGAGGCGATGGGTGGCTCGGTGCAGGTGGCTGATGCCCCCGGCGGCGGCGCTGATTTTCAGCTGCATCTACCCCTGGCTAGACCTTTGGCGGTGGTCAGCGCGTAGCAGATTGCTACGATCAAAAGTGTTCTTTGGGTGAGCTGGGCTATGGCGAAATCCCCTTCCCCGGTGCGCCTGCAGGAGGAGCTGATGCAAAGCGCCACCCAGGCAGGTGCCCGGCACCATCGCAGCGCCGCCGAACAGATCGAATACTGGGCAGCGCTCGGCCGGCAGGTTTCTCGCTTTGTTGACCCCGACAGCCTGCTGGATGTGCAAGCTGGGCTGGCGCGGCTGCATGTGGAGCCGGTTGTGGCTCAGCCCGTGGCGCCAGAAGCGGTATTCGCTGCCATTGAAAGGGCAAGGCAGAGCGGGGAGCTGCCCGACTTGGTGAGTCATGCCGCCGTCCGCTACCAGGCTTCTGCCAGCCAGCCCGGAGCGCTGGAGCGCATTGCAGCAGATGGCAGCCGCAGCACCGGCAGCTTTTGCAATGGCATCTTTATTCCCTGTGAGCCGGAGCCGGGTTGAGCGAGCGCGTCGTTTCTGGCAAACAGCTCTGGTTGCTGGTGGGCGGCAATGGCGCCGGCAAGAGCACCTTTCATCGGCTCTTCCTGGAGCCCCTGGGTCTTCCCTTTGTGAATGCCGACAACCTCGCCAAACTCATAGCGCCAGATACCCCGGAAGCCCATGGGCTTGAGGCGGCCCTACTGGCTGAGCAGCAGCGCGAATTATTGCTGCTGAGAGGTTTCAGCTTTTGCTTTGAAACGGTCTATTCCCATCCTTCAAAGGTCGACTTCGTTGCCCGCGCCAAGGCACTGGGTTACGAGGTGATCTTGGTGCTGATTCATCTCAGCAACGCCTCCCTAAATCAGGCACGGATCGTCCAGAGAATCTCAGAGGGTGGTCATCACGTTCCGGCTGAAAAGGTGATTGGCCGTATCCCCCGACTACTCAGCAACGTCAAAGCCTCACTGCCCCTTTGCGATCAAGTGCGTCTTGTTGATAATTCCTCTGCCGATTATCCGTTTTTGCCTGTAGCTACGATCATTGCTGGCCTTGAGCAACGCCACCAAGATCCCCTCCCGGCTTGGGCACAGGATCTGATTGGCTGAGCGCGCTGCTCAAGCCTTTGGCGGAGCCTCCTTCAGCATGAAGCCCACGCCGCGGACGGTCTGAATCAGGGTTGGCCGCCCTTCTCGCTCCAGCTTGCGGCGCAGCGCCCGGATATACACATCGAGCACGTTGTCGTCGCCTACCCACTGGTCGCCCCACACCGCGTTGAGGATCTCTTGGCGGCTATGCACCTGATTGGGCTGGCGCAGTAATAGGTGCAACAGCTCAAATTCCCGGCCGGTGAGGCTGATGCTTTCGGCGCCCCGACTCACCTCCCGGCTGGCCGGGGTGAGCTGCAGATCCGCCAACTGCAGTGTCTCAGGCTCGCTGCTGGGTTGGCTGGCGCTGCGCAGCCGTGCCCGCACCCGGGCCAGCAGCTCCTCGATTGAAAAGGGTTTGGTGAGGTAGTCGTCGGCGCCGGCATCAAGCGCCTCCACCCGTTCGCGCACGTCATCGCGGGCAGTGAGCATAAGCACCGGGGTCTGGTCGTCGCTGCCCCGCAAGCGCCTGCAGATCTCCACACCGCTGAAATCCGGCAGGGTCCAGTCGAGCAGCAGCAGGTCCCAGGATTCGGCGCGAATCAGCCTCAGGGCCTGCTGGCCGCTGGCCGCCTCCGTGCAGGTGTAGCCCTCGATCTCCAGCTCGGTGCGCAGGAAGTGGCGCAGCTCCGGGTCGTCGTCGACGATCAGTAGGCGGGCACTGGGCATTGGCAGAGGTTAGGGGGCGCCCAGCTGCTGGTCAGTTCGATCAGGGGCAAGGCCTGCCAATCCTGGCGTTGAGTCCTGCCAATGCTGCGATTGGATCGAACGATTGGCAGGATTGGTGGCTATGAGCCTGTGGTGTCCGTGGCAATCAGCTCGAGGCTGGCCTGCCCGCCTGCCACGGCAACGGTGGTGAGGCGTTGGTCGAGGCTGGCCAGCACCCCTCCCTGTTGCACCGCCAGAGCTAGGAGATAGGTGTCGGTGATCTGGCCCGAGTCCACCAGGGTCCGGGGGTTGACATGGCTAAGGCCCAGCAGGCTCGGGGCGTCTGCCCAGAACCGGTGCTGCGGATGGCCAACCAGCTCCTCCAGGATCCGGCTCACCACCGCCGGCGATCCCGGGGAATTCGGGTAGCGGGGATGCCCCACGATGCGCAGGACTGCGTTCTGGGTGATCACACAACTGGCCCAGGGAGCTTCGCCCCGGCTGGAAAACCAGCGGTGGCAGCTCTCGTGGTGCACATGCCTTGGGTCGATCAAGGCAATCAGCACGTTGGCATCGAGCAGGGCAACAGGGATCACTCCCCGTCCTCCCGCAGGCTGTTGACGAGCTCAAGATCCACGGGGCCTCCGCTGGGTTGCAGGGGCAGCAACGGAAACCCATTGCGCCGCTTCGGCGGCGGGCTGCCGAGATCTGCTGGCCCTGGGGTGGTTAGGGCCAGGCGTAGCAATTCGCTGATCACGTTGCCGATGGGTTGGCGCCGTTCGCGAGCCAGCACCCGCGCTGCCGAGAGCACGTCGTCATCCAGCCGCAGGGTGGTGCGCATCTGGTGTGAGGCATCAATCATCAACCTTAGCCGCGAGCGCCAGCGTCGTTCTCAGTCCACCAGTTGGTGCAGCTGGGCGGCGACCCCATCGCGATCGGGCGGGGCCAGGTGTCCCAGGGTCTTCAGGATCAGGCGTTCATCCAGCGTGAATACCTTGAAGCGCACTAGGCAGGGCTGGGGCAGGCCGGCGGCCTGGTGGTTCTGGATCGTCCAATCCAGGGGCCACGCGGATTGCTTGGCCGACGTCACCATCGCCAGCAGCACGTGGCCTGAGGCGCGCTGGAAGTCGGGTGAAGACAGCACCACCGCCGGGCGCCGCTTCTGGGTGGCGCGATCCGTGAAGGGGAACGGCACCAGAACCAGTGAATGACGTTCAAACGGCTTCATAGCCCTGCGAAGGCTTCCTCATCCGCTGGGCTGCTCCACTCCTGCAGGCTGGCATCGAGGCTTCGTAGGTAGGCCAGGTCGAGCGGAGCAATTGCCCGCACGCGGACCGAGCCATCCTCCAACTCCCAGCTGAGTTGATCCCCTTGCCGGAGCCCCAAGGCTTCACGCACCGCCTTGGGTACGGTCACTTGCCCCTTGGCCGTAAGGGTTGCGACCTCCATCACCCTCTCACCAATGGCCTTGGTATCCCACCCTATGGCGGAGGTCTCCTTTCGGTAAGGAAGCCTTTCGGCTCGCATGGTCAACTGGGCATGGTTGCTGGCATGCCAGTAAGCTGGCTGCGATGGTTGCTGAGGTGGTCCAACGTGAAAACCACCATCGATCTGCCAGACACGCTGCTGCGTCAGGCCAGGCAGCGCGCCCTGCATGAAGGTCGCCCCTTTAAAGACCTGGTCGCCGAGTTCATTCGCCAGGGATTGAGCCAGGTGGGTGCCAAGTCAGCAACCCGGCCAGGCAGTCCCCTTGAGTTGGCGGCCGATGGCCTGCCGGTGTTCCGCCGCGATTCCGCTGTGGCGCCGCAAATTCCCTCGCTGCAGGAGCTTTTGGAGCTTGAGTACACCATCCTGGCGGCGGAGGACCAGCAGCGTGCCGGCTTCCCTGGTTGACACCAACGTGTGGTTGGCCGCCACCTTTGAAGGCCATCCACGTCATCAGCGCGCCCGCCAGGAGCTCTTGGCTGCCACACCCGCAGACCCATGGCTGTGGTGTCGGGCCACGCAGCAGAGCTTTCTGCGCCTAGCCAGCACGGCTGCCGTGTTCCGCTCGTGCGGTGTGGAACGAGCCACTAATGCCGATGCAATGGCAGCACTTGAGCAGTGGTTGGTGCTTCGGCAGGTGGCGTTTGTGGAGGAGCCGCCCGGGGTAATGGCCCACTGGGCCAGGTTGGCCGCTGTCGATCAGGTGGCCCCCAAGCTCTGGATGGATGCCTATCTGGCTGCCGTGGCAATTGCTGGCGGCTGGCGCTTGATCAGCTTCGATCGCGATTTCCGCAGCTTTCAGCCCCAGGGATTGGATCTGTGGCTGTTGCCGCCCGCCGCCTAGCTGCGTAAGGTCGCGCCATGCTCCTATCGCTGCACCGCGCCCCCAGCCTCTCGGCCCGTATGGCCCGCTGGGGGTTGGTGATCGTGGTGGTCTACGCCCTGGTGGCCCTGCTCACGCCGCTGCTGGTGCATGCCGGCTGGCTGGCCGATCCCAGCGCCGGCCTGCAAAATCCGATCTACGCCCAGCCCTCGCTGAGCCACTGGTGCGGCACCGATCGTTTGGGCCGCGACGTGTGCGTGCGCACCCTGGCCGGCAGTGGCGTGGCCCTGCAGGTGGTGCTGCTGGCCCTGGTGATCGCCCTGCTGATCGGTGTGCCGCTTGGCATGGTGAGCGGCTACCTGGGCGGCTGGGTGGATCGGGTGCTGGTGCTGCTGATGGACACCCTCTACACACTGCCGGTGCTGCTGCTCTCGGTGGTGCTGGCCTTCCTGCTGGGCCGGGGTCTGCCCAATGCCGCCGCCGCCCTTTGCGTCGTCTACATCCCCCAATACTTTCGGGTGGTGCGCAACCAAACCGCCCAGGTGAAGGCCGAGTTGTTTGTGGAGGCGGCTCAGTCGCTTGGCGCCGGCCCGATCTGGATCCTGCGCCGCTACCTGCTGCGCAACGTGATCACCTCGGTGCCGGTGCTGCTCACCCTCAATGCCGCCGATGCCGTGCTGGTGCTCGGTGGCCTCGGCTTTCTTGGCCTGGGCCTGCCCGAAACCATCCCCGAATGGGGCGGCGACCTGCAGCAGGCCCTCACCGCCGTGCCCACCGGTATCTGGTGGACCGCCCTCTACCCGGGCCTGGCCATGTTTGTGCTGGTGCTGGGGCTTTCGTTTTTAGGTGAAGGGCTCGAGAGCTGGCTTAGTGGTGGCAGCGCTCAGCGGACTGGATCCTGAAGCCCAGAGCAGCAAGCGCTCTGCCTCCGGGTAGTCCTCGCCGAAGGCCCGTAGCGCCGCCATATCCGCAGCCAAAATGGAGTTTTGCTGGCCATTTTGCGCGGGATCTAGGCGTTTGCTCGCTTGTTTCTGGATGGTCCAGAGCTTGGCATTGATCTGCCGTTCGCCGCTGAGCCGCGCGGTCTTGAGCTCCAGGGGACACGGCCGGCAAGGAGCACCCCACAATGGGAGCACCCAGTCACCCTGTGGATAGCCATGCCCTGGTGGTTGGATCTGCTTCTGCTCTCTGCCGCGGCAGCGCTTTGGTGCAGCGGCAACGCCAATGACGACGACGTTTGGAGCCTGTTCCAAAAGTTTCTCGCTGCCGTTGCCCTGGCGGTGGTGCTGCTCGGCGGCCGCCAGATTCTCCTTGAGCTGCTGGCCCTCGGCCTGGCCCTGTGGCTGCCCAGTGCCCGCAGATATCAGTAGCCGAGTATCAGTAGCCGAGCATCAGTAGCGCAGCTTGATCGTGCGGGGCATGGTTTCGCTGATGGCCCCCTCGCTATCAAGGGCTGGGTAGGGGCGGCCTTCCCGCTGGCACCAGGCCGCCACCTCCGGATAGGCCCACTCAAACAGCAGGTTGTCGTAGCGCCCCGCCGGCACCCCTTCGCCGTGGCTGGGCAGCACCCCGGCGGCCTGCCGCTGACGCAGCGCCTCAAACAGCAAGGTGGCGCAGGCCACGCTCACATTCAGTGACTGCACCATGCCGTGCATCGGGACCACGATCGGCTGATCTACCAATGCCGCCGCTTCAGCGCTTAATCCCCACTTCTCGGCCCCCAGCACCAGGGCGCTGGGGCCGGTGAAGTCGCACTGGCGGTAGTCCACCGCTTCCACCGACAGGTGGGTGCCATAGAGCCGAAAGCCCTGGTCCTTGAGTTGGCGCAACAGGGCCACGCTGGCGCCGTCGCTATGGCGATGCAGCGGCACCCACTTTTCACTGCCCTTAGAGGTGCAATTGAAGGTGGGCGTGCGGCCCGCCAGGCTCACCACATGGGCCTCCAGCACCCCCACCGCATCGCAGCTGCGCAGGATCGCCGAGAGGTTGTGGGGCTTATCCACGTGCTCGAGCACCACGGTGAGATCGCCCATGCGGCGATCGAGCACGGCCTTGAGCCGCTCAAAGCGGCGGGGCAGCAGGGGCATGGCGTCGGGCTTAGTTGAGGTGCGGAATCACGGGCATCTCCCGAATGCCCAGTCTCCACAAGTAGGCCTTCGGCAGTCACTTTTTTGTTTTTAGGCTGGGTTCAACACTCGGTCGCCCAAGCTCAAGCCAGCTTTGCTTCCTCCCGCCCGGCGCTCGATGCAAGCTCCCGCCCCCACGTTTGATCAGCGGGTTTACGCCGTCGTGGCCCAGATCCCTTGCGGACAGCTGGCCACCTACGGCCAGATCGCTGAGCTGGTTGGGGTTTGGGGCGCCGCCCGCCAGGTGGGCTGGGCCCTGCGGCGGCTGCCGTTGCCGTCGCCCATTCCCTGGCAGCGGGTGGTGAATGCCCGCGGCCAGATCAGCTTCAACCCAAGCCGTGAAGGCAGCGACTGGATCCAGCGTGAGCTGCTGCTCGCTGAAGGCATCCCCGTAGATGCAGCGGGCCAGCTTCCCCTGGCCCAGCACCGATGGCGGGCTGGAACTGGAACTGGAGCTGGGGATGGAGAAGGTGTGTTTATCAATTAGTTCTCCTTAGCTAACTAGCAAAAAACATCCGCCTCCCCAGCCGCCTCCCCAGCCGCCTTCGCCGCCACCTCCCCCCAACCCGTCACACCCCTGCGCGCTAGTTGTGGAGCCTTGCCCTCCGCTTTCCCACTCCCTGGCACTCGCCCCCCCAGCCGAAACTCCCGCGATTGGCCTGGCGCCGCGCCAGCTCGCCTGGCAGGTGTTGCTGGCGGTGGGCGCTGGCGCCTACGCCGATGTGGCGCTCGAGCGGGAGCTGCAGCGCCATCCCCTTGAGGGCGCCGACCGGGCCCTAGCCACCGAACTTGCCTACGGCACCATCCGCCAGCGGCGCCAGCTCGATGCCTGGCTCGATGCCCTCGGCAAGGTGCCCGCAGCCCGCCAGCCGCCCAAGTTGCGCTGGCTGCTGCACTTGGGGCTATACCAGCTGCTGTTCAGCAGCCGGGTGCCGGCCTCCGCGGCGGTGAGCACCACCGTGGAGCTGGCGAAACGGGGCAAACTAGGCCGGCTGGCGCCGGTGGCCAATGGCCTACTAAGGGCTTGCGGGCGCCGGCGCGCGGAGGCCGGGCCTGAGCCCTGGGATGGTCTGGGCCCCCTGCCCAGCGACCCCGCCGCCAGCTACGGCCTGCGCCATTCCCTGCCCGCCTGGCTCGCTGAGCTTGCCTTGCAGTGGCCTGATCCCGAGGCCTTCGGTCTGGCCTGCAACCAACCACCCGCCCTCGACCTGCGCCTCAACCTGCTGCGCACCACGCCTGCTGCTGCTTTGGAGGCCTTCACTGCCGCCGGGATCGAGGCGGCCCCCCTGCCGGATCTGCCCGGGGGCCTCACGCTGCTGGGCCGCAGCGGTGAGTTGCGCGCCCTGCCCGGCTACGCCGAGGGGCACTGGTGCGTGCAAGACCGCGCTGCCCAGGCGGTGGGTCTGCTGCTCGATCCCCAGCCCGGCGAGCGGATCCTCGATGCTTGCGCCGCCCCCGGTGGCAAGAGCACCCATCTCGCTGAGCTCATGGGCAACGAGGGTGAGGTGTGGGCCGTGGATCGCTCCGAGGGGCGCCTGCGCCGGGTGGGCGTCAATGCCGCCCGCCTTGGCCTGCAGTGCATCCACACCCTGGCCGCCGATGCCACCGCCCTGGCGGCTGAGAAGCCTGAGTGGCTCGGCTGGTTTGATCGCATCCTGCTGGATGCCCCCTGTTCGGGCCTCGGCACCCTGGCCCGCCACGCCGATGCCCGCTGGCGGATCAGCCCTGAAACGATCATCGAGTTGGTGCCCCTGCAGCGGGCCCTGCTGGAATCCCTGCTGCCCCTGCTCAAGCCTGGCGGCCAGCTGGTGTATGCCACCTGCACCGTGCATCCGGCTGAAAATGGCCAGCTGCTCGCTGGCTTCCTTGCTGATCACACCGGCTGGCAGCTGCAGCAGAGCTGGCAGCGCTGGCCAGCCGCCAGTGGTGGCGACGGCTTTTTTGCCGCCCGGCTGCAGGCCTAAGGCGGGATTAGGGGGGTGGTGGTGGCGCCACCACCGGGGGTGGCGGGGCTTCCAGCGGTGGCGGTGGGGCGGGCGCTGGGCTAGTGGCAGCAGGGGTGCTTGGGGTTTGCGGCTGGGGCGCGGCAGGGCTGGCCGGTACGGCTGGTGTGTAGGGCTGCTCGTTGAGGCTGGGGGGGGGATCAAGCTCCAAGGGCTGGGGTGCCGGTTCACGCCAGCTTTCGGGGCTGGCTGCCGGTTCACGGCGGCGCTCAGCTTGCTTCTTATCGCGCCGGTAGGTGTCCTCTAGCTGCGGCTTGGGCGGAAACTGGCGCACTGGCAGGTCCTTGCTGATCGGCGCCATAAAGGCCCGCCAGGCGTAGGTGGCCACCACGCTGGTGTCCCTGGTGGTGCGGCTGTCGTCGTAGCCCAGCCACACCCCAGTGGTGAGCTGGGGAATCGAGCCGATAAACCACAGGTCGCGGCCCCCCTCTGATGTGCCCGTTTTGCCGGCCACCGGCCGGTCCGGCAGGGCCGCGCCGCCGCCCGTGCCCGACCGCACCGCCTGCTCCAGCATCCACAGCATCAGGGCAGCGATGTCGCTATTGACGACCCGGCGCCCTTGATCGCCATCCACCCGGCGGCTCCAGAGCAGCTCGCCATCGGGGCCGAGAATCTCCTCAAACGGTGTTGGTTTCACGTAGATGCCACCGTTATTGATGGCGGCGTAGGCGGCGGTCATGTCCACCACGGTTTGCTCGGTGGCGCCAAGGGCTAGGGGGTAGAAGCGCCCAAGCTCTCGGGTGATGCCGAGGTTCTTGGCCGTTTCAATCACCTTGTCGAAGCCCAGCTCCTGCAGCAGCCCCACCGCCACCGTGTTGAGCGAGTTCTGCAGCGCCATCACCATCGACACCGAACCGAAGTAGCGGTTGCCGAAGTTCTTGGGGCAGTAGCCGGCGAAGCAGCGGGCCGAATCTCGGAATATTCGCTCCGGCAGCATCCCCTGCTGCAGGGCCGTGAGATACACAAACAACTTGAAGGTGGAGCCGGGCGAGCGCAGGGCCTGGGCTGCCCGATTGAACTGGCTGTCCTTGAAGTCGGTGCCACCCACCATCGCCCGCACCAGGCCGGTGCCTGGCTCCATCGCCACCAGAGCGCCCTGCATGCTGCCGGTGGCATAGATGTTCACCGCCGACTGGGCCTTCTCCTGCCAGACCAAATTGACGCTGCTGCGCACTGTCAAACCACCCACCTCGAGCTGCTCGGGGCTGAGCACCTTGGGCAGTTCCTGCTGCACCCAGCTGCTGAAGTAGGGGGCGCGGCTGTCCAAATATTTGGGTTCAGCGGGCTTGAGTTGCAGTGGTGTCGCTTCAGCCTGCTGTTGCTCACTGATGCTGATGAAGCCCGCCTCCTCCATGCGGCGCAGCACCACGGCCCGCCGCTCCAGGGCCAGGTCGGGATTCACCAGGGGCGAATAAACCGAGGGGGCCGGTGGCAGCCCTGCGATCAGGGCGGCTTCCGGGAGGGTTAGCTGGTCGGGGGTTTTTGTGAAATACACCCAGGCCGCGTCGGCAACGCCGTAGGCGCTCGAGCCGAGATAAACGACGTTGAGGTATTCGGTGAGGATCTGCGGTTTGCTGAGCTGGCGCTCGAGTTTGCCGGCCAGGGCGGCCTCCTTGAGCTTGCGAATCAGGGTGCGGTCCTGGCTCAGAAATACGGTGCGGGCCAACTGCTGGGTGATCGTGCTGGCCCCCTCCTCCACCGAGCCCTTGCGCAGGTTGCGCACCATGGCCCGGCCAATCCCCACCGGGTCAATGCCGTCGTGCTGATAGAAGCGCCGGTCTTCCGCGGCGATAAAAGCCTGCTGCACCAACGGCGGCATCGTTTCGGGCGTCAGCTTTTCGCGAGTAACCGGCCCGATCTTGTGCACCACCTGGCCATCGGCCGAGAGGATGGTGAGGGTGCCTGGGCGGTTGAAGTGGTTGATGCCACGGGCGTCGGGCAGCAGGCTGTCAAAGCCCGCCAATAGCGCAGCCTGGCCGCAGGCAACGCCGCCGCCAATCAGGGCGGCAAGCAGCCCTACTCCCACCAGGTTGGTGCGGCGGGGCTGGGGAGCTTTGCCGGTGGCGGGGGGCTGGCGGTTCACCTCAGCTAACTAAGGAGCTGTGGCCGATTGCCAGGGCGGTCACGAGCATGCCGAGCACCAGGAAGGGTTGGGCACTTGCCTGGTATTTGACATCGAAGGCAACTGGATCACGCAGCAGCCAGATGTCCTGGAAGGTGATCTGGGGAATGATCAGCAGCACCAACAACACCGATGCGAAGTGTTGGCCGATGGCGATCAGCACGGCCACCATCGCCAGCTGAAACAAATCGATCATGCTGGCGCTGATCCAGCTGGCTTTCTCGATACCGAAAGCCACCGGCAGGGATTGCAGGCCCATGGCTCGGTCGCCCTCGACGCTCTTGAAGTCGTTGACCACGGCGATGCCTAGGCCGGCTAGGGAGTAGGCCAGGGTGAGCAGGGCGGTGGTCCAGGTGAGCTGGCCAAAAAGTGCCTGCCCTGCCCACCAGGGCAGGGCGATGTAGCTGGCGCCAAGGGCGTAGTTGCCCAGCCAACCGTTTTGCTTGAGCTTCAGCGGCGGAGCTGAATAAATAAAGCTCACAAAGGAGCCGCCAAGTGCCAGCAGCAGCAGCACCGGGGTGGTGTGACCGGCCCAGAGATCAAGGCCGTAGGCCACTCCTAGCCCTGATAGCAGCAGGATCCAGATCTGGGCCTTCACCTGGCCTAAAGGAATTGCTCCTGAAGGGATTGGCCGGTAAGGCTCGTTGATCGCGTCGATTTCGCGGTCGTAGTAGTCGTTGATCGTTTGGGTGTAGCCGGCGAGCAGGGGCCCGCTCATCAGCATGCAGGCAATCGAGGCGCCTACCTCGCTGATGCTCCAGTGGAAATTGCCTGAGGCGGCAGCACCGCACAGCACACCCCAAATCAGGGGTATCCAGGTGACCGGTTTCATCAGCTGCAGCCGGATTTTCCAGATACTGCTGGTGCCGCTGGCACCCTTCATGCCGAGCAGCTGACGGGCGCCGCCGCCGCTGGCTGCTTCGGGATTGGGGCTGTTGCTCAACGGCCTAGGCCTCAGGCGAGGGTGAGTTCGTCGTCAAAGAACCAGGCGACTTCTCCATCGCTCAGTTCAACCACCACGCCGATGCCCTTGCCATCCACCGTGCGGAAGCCGGTCACGGTACCGCTGGAGTCTGCCTTTAAGGAATCAACCATTTTGCTCGAGATGCGATCCCGAACCCGGGTGATCCGCACCTTCGAGCCGATGTTGATGGTGGCAGCCTGGGACATGGCCGGCGCGACTGGAAAGTTGCGCAACCTTAACAGTGCCCTACGGAGCTGGAGTCCATGGTTGCCAAGCGGATCATTCCCTGTCTCGACGTGGCCGATGGCCGGGTGGTGAAAGGGGTGAATTTTGTTGGGCTGCGCGATGCCGGTGACCCGGTCGAGCTGGCCTGTCGCTACAGCGCCGCTGGGGCCGATGAGCTGGTTTTCCTCGACATCGCCGCCAGCCATCAGGGCCGCGGCACCCTGGTGGAGCTGGTGCAACGCACCGCCGAGGCGGTCACCATTCCCTTCACCGTGGGCGGTGGCATCAGCAGCGTTGAGGGCATCACCGCCCTGCTGCGCGCCGGCGCCGACAAGGTGAGCCTCAACTCATCAGCCGTGCGCGATCCCGAGCTGGTGGCCCGCGGCGCCGAGCGCTTTGGTTGCCAATGCATCGTGGTGGCGATCGATGCCCGGGCCCGCGCTGGCGGGGGCTGGGATGTGTACGTCAAAGGTGGCCGCGAAAACACTGGCCTCGATGCGGTGGCCTGGGCCCGGCAGGTGGTGGCCCTCGGAGCTGGCGAGATCCTGCTCACCTCTATGGATGGTGATGGCACCCAGGCGGGCTACGCCCTGGAGCTCACCCGCGCCGTGGCCGATGCGGTGCAGGTGCCAGTGATCGCCTCCGGCGGTGCCGGCTGCATCGACCACCTCGCTGAGGCCCTCGACCCCGGTCCGGCGGGTGGCCATGCCTCAGCAGCCCTATTGGCCTCCTTGCTGCACGATGGCATTCTCAGCGTTGAGCAGATCAAGACCGAGCTGCTGCGCCGTGGTTTGCCGATCCGGCCCCTCGCATTGAGTTGTTAAGGCTAGTTACATTGGATAAAGACCCTCAATTGTCTCGGCCAGCACTTGTTTTCTGCCCTTCCCGTACTTCCAACTACTGCCTCCACCGCAATTGCCCTCGGCATGGTGGCGGCTGTGGTGGCTCTGGTTGCTTGGGCGCTGCAGCTGATGCAGGCCGCCAGTGATCGCCGGGAATTTTCGTTGATGCTGGCTGGCTGCATGGTTTGCTCAGCTGCAGTTGGCCTGGCCACCGTGATGGTGCTCACCTTCACCAGCCCCAGCTTGCTGCCTGCTGTGGATGCAGGAATCAGTCTCGATTCGATTGTGTTGCCTTGGGATGGCCAGCTTTAGGCCCGGAGATCCACAGGCTGTTCAGGAGCTGTTCGGGCAGATCGCGCCCCGCTACGACCAGCTCAACGACCTGCTCAGCTTTGGCCTTCATCGCCTCTGGAAACGTCAGGCGATTGCTTGGTTGCAGCCCCAGCCTGGCCAGCATCTTTTAGATATTTGTTGCGGCACCGGCGATCTGGCCCTAATGCTGGCTGGCCGGGTGCGGCCGGGTGGAAGCGTGCTCGGCATAGATGCGGCCGCTGCCCCCCTGGCGGTGGCGGCCCGTCGGGCAGCCGCCCAGCCCTGGCTAGCGGTGAGCTGGCAGCAGGGGGATGCCCTGGCCACTGGCTTGGCGAGCGCTAGTTGCGATGGGGCCGTGATCGCCTACGGGCTGCGCAACCTCGCTGATCCAGGGGCAGGCCTGCTGGAGTTGCGGCGACTGTTGCGCGACGGCGGCCGCGCCGCAGTGCTTGATTTCAATCGCACCTCTGGGGCGGTGGCGAGCTTCCAGAGCTTTTATCTACGCCGGTTGGTGGTGCCCACCGCCGAGCGGTTCGGCATTCCCGAGCACTACGCCTACCTGGAGGAGAGCCTGCAGCGGTTTCCCACCGGCTCCGAGCAGCAGCAGCTGGCGCGGCGGGCGGGCTTCAGCGAAGTGAGGCATCGCCCCTTGGCTGGTGGCCTGATGGGTTTGCTGGAGCTGGTGGCCTGAGGGCTGCCGGTACCGACAATGGGACCACGATCCAGCCCGCGGCTCTGTGAACTTCCAGGACATCATCAGCACCCTGAACCGCTTCTGGGCCGACCAGGGCTGCCTGATCCTGCAGCCCTACGACACCGAAAAGGGCGCCGGCACGATGAGCCCCCACACAGTGCTGCGGGCGATCGGGCCCGAGCCCTGGGCCGTGGCCTACCCCGAGCCCTGTCGCCGCCCCACCGATGGCCGCTACGGCGACAACCCCAACCGGGCCCAGCACTATTTCCAATATCAGGTGCTGATCAAGCCCAGCCCCGATGGCATCCAGGAGACCTATCTGGCCTCGCTGGAAGCGCTGGGCATCCGCGCCCGGGAGCACGACATTCGCTTCGTTGAAGACAACTGGGAATCGCCCACCCTCGGCGCCTGGGGTGTGGGCTGGGAGGTGTGGCTCGATGGCATGGAGGTCACCCAGTTCACCTATTTCCAGCAGTGCGGCGGCCTCGATTGCCGTCCGGTGTCGATTGAAATCACCTACGGGCTGGAGCGCCTGGCCATGTATCTCCAGGATGTGGAGAGCATCTGGGATCTGAGCTGGGATGGCAATCGCTCCTATGGCGACATCTGGCTGCCATTTGAGAAGGGCCACTGCGCCTACAACTTCGAAGCCTCCAACCCCGAGCGGCTTCAGCAGCTGTTTGCCATCTATGAGGCTGAGGCGGCAGATCTGGTGGCCAAGCAGCTACCCGCTCCAGCCCTGGATTTCGTGCTCAAGTGCAGCCACACCTTCAACCTGCTGGAGGCCCGCGGCGTGATTTCGGTCACGGAGCGCACCGCCACGATCGGCCGCATCCGCACCCTGGCCCGTCAGGTGGCGGAGGCCTGGCTGGCCGAAAGGGAAGCCCTCGGTTTTCCGCTGCTCCCTGAGGCCAAGCGCCCCGTGGCGGCGTGAAGAGGCTGCTGCAGCGCAGCTTGCTGGTGGTGGTGCTGGCCGGCGGCAGCTTCCAATTGGGGCGCTTAAGTGAGCGGGCCGTGTGGCCCTGTCGCCTACGCCCGGTGGCCAAGTTGGTGGCACCGTTGCTGGGCCAGGAGATGCCGAGCCGGGAGCTCTGCGAGCTGTTGCTGCAGATTCCTCGCCTCTAACCCAGCCCGCGTGGGAACCCTGGCTGGGTTCATGTGGAGTGGCCAGTGGCCTGTTGTGGGGGTGGGGCGGACACTGCCGGCGCAGCCAGGCTGCGCCTGAAGCCGCTTTTGTGGGGCCTGCTTTTGTCCTTGCTGCTGCTGCGGGTGGGCTGGCTGGCATTTACGCCGCCCCAGCCGGCGGCCGGCGATCCAGTGCGTCAACTCGAGGCAGCCGGTGGCCCGCTGGAGCTGACGCTGCGGGGTGTTCTGCTCAGTGATCCGGTGCCCAGCGGTGGTCCGGTGTCCAGCGGTGCTGGTGGTGCCTGCCGGGCCCTGCTGCAGCTGCCCGTGGGCCGCACCGAATTGCGCTTCGGCCAGTGCCCGGAGCTGCAGCAGGGCTGGCGCCTGCAGGTGCAGGGCCGCCTGCGGCGCCCCCAGGTGTCGCCCCATCCCCTGCTGGCCGCACCGGCAGAGCGCCTGGCGCGCCAGGGAAGCTTCAGCCAGCTGCAGGTGCAGGATTTTGAGGTGCTGCAGCGTGCGGCAACGCCGGTGGCAGACCTGCGCCGCCGCATGGCCCAGGCCCTGGTGCAGCATGCCGGCCCAAACAACGGCAGCGTGCTGGCTGCCTTGGTGCTCGGTAGCGCCGTGGTGCCCGTGCCGGCGGAGCTGCGCGATGCCTTTCGGGCAGCGGGGCTATCCCATGCCCTGGCGGCTTCCGGCTTCCATTTGTCGGTGCTGCTGGGCGTGGTGCTGCCCCTGGGCAAGCGCTTGCCGCGGCTGGGGCGGCTCACTTTGGCGGCCGCGGCGATGGGTCTATTTGTGCTGTTGGCAGGCCCCCAGCCTTCCGTGCTCAGGGCAGTGCTGATGGGGGCCCTGGCCCTGGGGGTGGTGGAGTGCGGCTATCACGGCAGGCCCTTGGGCATCCTGGCCGCCAGCGCCCTGGCGTTGCTGCTGGCGCGGCCCGACTGGCTGCTCGATGTGGGTTTCCAGCTCAGCGTTGTGGCGACTGCTGCGCTGGTGGTGTCGGCCCGGCCGCTGGAGCTGGGCCTGCGCCGCTGGCTGCCGGGTTGGTTGGCGGTAGCCACGGCGGTGCCGCTGGCGGCCTCGCTCTACACCCTGCCGCTGCAGCTGCTGCACTTCGGCGTGGTGCCCCTTTACGCGGTGCCCGCCAATTTGGTGGTGGCACCCCTGCTCACACCCCTCACCCTCGGGGCGATGGCCCTGGCTTGCCTGGCGGTGCTGCTGCCGCCGCTGCTGCCGCTGGCCACCGCGCCAGTGGCCTGGCTTACCGGTGTGTTGGTGGCGGTGGTCAAGGTGTTTGCGGCGCTGCCCATGGCCCAGTGGCAATTGGGGCGTCCCGCCCCGGGCCTGGTGCTGCTCTTCACTGTGGCGCTGCTGGCGCTGGCCTGGCCTGCCCTGGCCCGGCGCTGGCGCCTGTTGGGTGGTGCCCTGTTTGCGCTGGTGGTGGCGGTGCAGTTCAGCTTGCTAAGCGCCGACCAGTTGTTGCTGGTGCACCAGGGGCGGCTGGATCTGCTGGTGGCGCGGCACCAGGGCCGGGCGGTGCTGGTGAGCAGTTCTGGTGATGGCTTCAGTTGCAGCCAGGCCAGCCAGCTGGCCCGGGGCCTGGGGGTGCAGCGCTACGACTGGGCCCTACTGCTAGATCCGCTGGCGCCCGAGCAGCCGCACTGCTGGCAGGGGCAGGCGGGCCTGGTGATGGCGAGTGCCGATGGCAGTTTGCCGTTTCAGCCTGGTCAAAGGCTGGCTAGCCCTGGGCTGAGCGCCGCACCGGTGGCGATCGAGAGCCGGGCCATCCAGCTGCATCTGGGCCGTTGGCGCTGGCTGCTGTTGCCCGACCGCCAGGCGCTCTGGGCCTGGCGGCAGCTGGCCGCCGCTGGCTCAGAGCCAAGCGTGCTGCGCGGCCGAATTGATGGTGTCTGGCTGGGTTTTGCGCCCTCCGCCCGCGAGCGCCACCACCTCAAGGAGCTTGGCGCCAAGCGGCTGTGGCTCAGTGGCGCCATCCCGGCGGGCTTGCCAGCGGCCTGGGTGGCCAGCGGTCCCAGTGGATACCTGCAGGCCGCCCTCGGCTGACCGATCCTTAAAGTGATCAAGACCCAGCGGGTCTTTGGAGAGGTGGCTGAGTGGTCGAAAGCGAACGACTCGAAATCGTTTGAAGGGAAACCTTCCGTGGGTTCGAATCCCACCCTCTCCGTTTTTACAGGATCCGAAGGGATCCGCAGAAATCCCAAAACCACTGCAGTGCAGCTGATCTGCGCTTTTGGGTCGTCCGGGTAGATCCGCTGAGAGCCCGCTACAGCCGCTGCGGATGACGGTATTTTTGACGGTATAGCCAGCCGGGTCCGGGTCTATACCGTCACCCTGCTTGCTGAACCGCCGACATCCACTCCCGCGCCAGCGTTCCGGCGCTGTCCGCCATGCTCAGTGACAAGGCGATCCAGGCCCTACGGCCCGACCCGGACAGGCCGGGTACCAAGCACCACGACCGGGATGGCCTCTACCTCTGGGTGGCGCGCTCCGGCTCCAAGACCTGGCGCAAGGACTACCGCTGGCAGGGAGCACGCCGCACCTTCACCATTGGCGCCTACCCGGCTATGCGGCTCGCCGATGCCCGCAAGCAGGCCCTGGAGCTGAACACCTGGATCAAAACCGGGATCGATCCACGCACCCAGGCCCCAGGCCAGCAGCGCAAGCAGGTGCAGAACAGCCGCCGTCCGTTTGCCCAGATCGCTCAGGCCTGGTTTGAGCACCACAGCGCCAGCTGGAGCCCCCGCTATTGCAGAGATATGCGAGAGAAACTTGATCACTTCGTGATACCGGCACTGGGTCAACTGGATATCGATGCGATCACCCGCAGCGACATCGAAACCCGTCTGCTTGCGCCCATCCTCGCCAGGGGTGCCCATGAACAGGCCCGCCGCTGCAACGACGTCACCCGTCGCGTGATCGAGCACGCGGTTGACCTCGAACTTCGACAGGACAACCCCGCCGTCAAAGCCCGCAAGGTCATCGCCGCCACGCGCGTTACCCACTACCACCGCATCAGCTGGGTGGAGCTGCCCGAGCTGCTGGAGATGATCGATCGCTTTGAGCGGCAGCGCCTGGCAGAGCGCAGCAGCCTGATCGCTCTGCGCCTGATGATGCTCACCCTGGTGCGGCCCAGTGAACTCCGGGAAGCCCGTTGGAGCGAAGTTGATATTGAAGGTCGTCAGTGGATCATTCCCGCTGAACGCATGAAGACCCGCGTTCGCCACATCGTGCCGCTCTCCTCGCAGGCCCGGTTGTTATTTGAGTTGCAGCGGCCGATCAGTGGCCATACCGATCTGGTCTTTCACACCCCCAACCACCGCGGCAATGGAGAACTGCGGGTGATGAGCAATGGCTGCCTCTCGATGCTGCTGCGGCGCATGGGTTTCCAGGGGCGGCAGACACCCCATGGTTTCAGGGGCTTCGGGCAGACCAACTGCATCGAGCAGCTCAAGATCCCCAGGGTGGTCACCGAAAAGCAGCTGGCCCATGCCGATGGCAACAGCGTCAGCCGGGCCTACGACTGGGCCGAATATCTCGAGGAGCGCTCCGACATGCTGCAGCGCTGGGCCGATCTGCTCGATCAGGTGGCCGTCGCTGCTGGTCTGGCGCCGGTCTCAGAGCTGAGCGCAGAGATGGCTGCTCAACCATCAGCGCTGCAGGCAGCCTGACGCTTAGAGGTGATCCAGGCCTCCAGCTCCTGCTGGGACCAGGCCACCGCCCGTGGGCCAATCACGATCTGCCTGGGGAACTCGCCTGTGGCGATCAGGCTGTAGATCGTGGTGCGTGAGAGGCCGACCCGGTGGATCACCTCCGGAAGCCGCACAAGTCGATCGGTTGCGGATGTCATGGCTGATGGTCTGGGTCTCAGGTGCTTGTGTTGGATTGATTTGGTGCCTTTCAGTTGGTCTGGTGCAGCAACGCCACCACGGCCGGATCCCAGAGGATCCGCTGGCGGCGCTCTCCCCGACTGCAGAGCGGCAGGGCGACGCCCCAGTCCAGGCCGGCTTCTGTGAGCTGCCAGTCGTCGTCCTCGTTGCGCTGCTGCAATCCGGCGGCAGCGAGTCGCTGGTTGGTGTGGCGAAGCGTGCCATCCAGTCGGTCAGCTACCTGATCAGCCGTGAGCCAGGCCACCCCTGCGCGCTGCGAGACGCGTTGCTTCACGTCAGCGGCGGCGGGACTGCTGTGGGCCTGGATCTCCTCCAGGACGCTGAGCAGGGCATCGGCATGGGACACGCCGGTGAGGTGGATGATCTCGTCGGCCCCGCGCAGCACCTCTGCTGCGGTCTGCCTGCGGATCGCCTCGATGCTGCGTCGCGGCAGCTCTCCGTTGCCCTCTTGGCGGCGCTGCAGGGCGGGCAGCAGCTCGTGGGTGAGCCAGCGCCGCATCCGCGGTGCGCTGGGGTTGTCGCTGTTCAGCAGCCTGCGCAGCAGCGTGGCTTCGTTGATCAGCGCCAGGGTGAAACCACCGGCGCCGGGACCCTCCTCTGAATGGAGGCAGTGCTCCTCCTCGTCTCTCCTATTCGCCATGGCCCAGACCATCGGGCTCTCCGCCAGCGCAGCGCAGGCATCGGCGACGACGATCCAGGCCTCGACCTGCTGATCGGTGCTCACCCGGATGCGGTGCCCCTCGAACAGGTAGGGCACCAGAGCGGACGTGTTGCTCATGGCTGGGAAGACGAGGGGACAGGGGCGTCATGCCGCGCCGCGAACTCTGCGGGGGTGAAACCCCCAGGGGTCGCTGCCAGTGGAGCCGGCACCGGGCCGGCCAGGACCAGCAGAACCGTGCTCAGCTGCAGGGCCAGCACCAGCCACAGCAGCCACTGCAGCTGCCGCAGGTCGCCCAGTCGCACGGTGGTGGTGATAGGCCGGCGCGTGCGGCAGAAGGCCGGCAACTGTGGTTGCGCCATGGGCCGCGGCGTGCGGCCGGGGTGTTGGGGGTGGGCCATCAGAACGGCACCTCCTCATCAGCGAACTCATCGCCGTAGTCCTCCCCATCCGCCAGCGGAATCGCCCGCTGCTGGCGGGCAGCGGCTTCATCGGAGCGGTAGGCCTGCTCCGCCGCCTCGATCCAGGCCGGGTCCGTGCCTTCGCGGATGCTCAGCGGCCCGTAGAAGCCGATCGTGACGTTGCGCGGCACAGCATCGGCCGCCGCCTGGTCTTCGATTTTGGGGCCCTTGGGGTTGCCGTCCTGGTCGTACTGCTGCGCCCAACGGGTCTCCAGCACCAGCACATCCCCGACCGTCAGCCGGCCGCGGCGGTGCTGACGGCGCGCCTCGATCCACTCGCCGAAACCCTTGGCCTTGAGGATCAGCCGCACCCGATCCCCCGGGGCCGGCACCCCGCCCTCATCACCGATGCGGGCCTCCATCGTCGTGCCGGGCATGGCGATGGCATGGATGACCATCTCCTGCTTCACTTTGGGCCTGCCCTGGCGGTCGGTGCCGTTGGGGATCGATTCCATCGCGCCGCTGCTGAGGTTCTTGCGCAAGCGGTCGCGCTGCTCCGGGCGCACGATCGCCAGATAGGCCACCTCACCGAGGCGCTGTTGACGGATCACCGGCGCCGCGATGCGGCTGCCGTCGTTGAGTTCAATCGCCATGAGACTTGCTGTTCAGGGTGGAAGAGGAAGAGGAAGAGGACAGGGGAAGCAGGGGCTCCAGGCCGGCGCCCAGCCGCAACAGGTGATGGGCGGCGCCGGAGAGACTCAGTTGGTGCTCGGCCGACAGCTGCCTCACCTGCCGGTAGACATCGCTGTGCACGCAGACGCACAGGTAGTGACGGCCGTGCTGCGACCGTGGCTGGGACCTGGCGTAGGCGCGGCGGCAGACGCTCATGGCGTTCCTCCCGCCAGCTCGCGCTCGAATACGTCGATGAAGTCCTTGTGGCGCCGCTGGGTGATGCGGTCCTTGATCGTCCGCACCGTCCTGGGCACCTGGAAGTGGTGGCGGAACTCGATCGTGAAGCGCTTGCGCGCCTCCTGAGGCATCGCCCCGAGGAACTTGTGCAGGGTGGCGATCTCCTCGTCCGACAACGGCTCCAGGCCCGAGTCGCTGGCTTCGGGCCCATCTGGAACGCCGGTGTCCCACTCGTCGTCTGCGGCCTCAGGGTCGTCCGCAGCGGGGGCGGCTGCGCCAGTGGCCGTTAAGGTCGCGCCCGTGGCACTTGGCTCCAGCGGCTGCGATTGTTTCGGCTCGATAGTCCGAGGAGATTTGCTCACGGGAATACCGAGCAGGCCCGCCAACAGGGAGGCGGTGAGCGCATGCCAGGTCGCACTGCCCTCCTGGGGCGCCTGGGCTTCGCTGAACTCCTCGGCGCCGCCGCGGTGCCGCAGGGTCACCCGCAGCACCTCGTGCTCCTCGTTGATCAGCTTCTGGGCGCTGAACGAGAAGCCCAGGGCAAAGGCCGGCGCCGCCGCCTGAACGACCTCCTGCATGGAGGTTTCGGCGATGGCTTCCATCTGGGATTGGAACTGGGCTAGACCATCGGCCCACTGGGCGCGGGCCTGCTCGCGGCTCTGCAACAGGGCCTGGTTGAGATCAAAGGCGGCGGTGGGACCTGGCGTCGGCTCCATCCGCCCGCAAGGGGTGGTGGTCATCGAAGGCACTGCGGGACCGGCGCCCGCTTGCCCAAGATATTAGCGGCTCGCTAATCCGAATCTGTGTCCTGTGCAACGCAAGACATGGCGTACTCCGAACCTGTCCGGGAGGTGTTCGTGTCTGCCTCAGCTGGCGCCTGACTTGGTGGACCACTCCTCCAGCCAGCGCTGCGGCAGCCACGCTTCTCCGTCCCACATGCCCTGCAGCTGCTCGGCGGAGTACGGCTCAAAGCCGGCCAGCATCGCCTGAAAGGCCTGCCGCTGCTTGACTGGCGCTGCCTTGGAGGCGGAACTCAGGGCCTCCATCACGCCGATGCCGTGCTGCTTGGCGGTCTGCGCCAGCTGGCCGCGCCATTGCTCGCTCAGCTTCGCTGCTTCTGTGGCATCGACCTCGGGCTGGGCCGGCACGGCAGGCGCCTGGTAGGCGCTCGGCACCGGCAACAGCCCAAGGTGACAGCTCCAGAACTCCGCTGGCCCCCACAACCGCTCCTCGTCATCCACCAGGGGCTTGGCCTGGCTGATCAGGTCCTTGAGGGCGCGGGTGCGCACGCCACTGAAGTCTTTGGCGGCTAGCCGGCGGTTGACCTCGGCGAGGGCAAAGAAGCTCTCCGGGCGTGGCTTGGGCGCCTTGCCGTTCTCGAACACGCTCAAGGTGCTGGGGGCCATCACTTCAAAGCCGGCCTCCTTGGCCCACTTGTAGGCCGTGTACTGGGTCCAGTTGTTCAGCTCCCGCCAGCGCCTCAGCATCCGGCCGAACTCCTGACCGGCTTCCAGTTGCCTGGCCTCGATGTACCGGTACTCAGAGGACATCAGGGCTGGATTCTCGCCATTAGCGAAAGGCTAAGGCTTCTGCTGCCGATTGGAATCGGCAGCACCGTGATGCCAGCGGCCATGGGCCCTGGCCCGCTGTCGCCACTGCCGGCCCTTGCCGCGCCGAATCTCAGGCTCCACCAGGCCACAGAAAACGGCTTGATCAGGCAGGAATAGCGGCGCAGGCCAGCAGATGGCCTGCCGCAGCAACCGCTCCAGCTGCAGTCGTTGCTCCGGCTCCAGCAACGCCACGGGCTCGACGATGCGGCTGTCCGGGCCAAGGGTCCAGTCGTCGCGTTGGCAGCCGTAGACCCAATCACGGCCGTCGGCCGCCTGCGCCCAGAGCAGCGCCCCAAGCTGGTCGCGCTCGATCGCGATCTCCAGCTGCCAGCCGCTGGCCAGATCGAGCCGCATCCGCCCCCACCAGATCTCACTCCAGGGCCTGTCTGCCAGGAAGGCCTCTCCCGCCAGCAGCGCCCGCAAGGCCTGCTGGATCTCGGCGGCGCAACAGCGGCTCAGGGGGTGCAGAGCGGGTGACGCAAGCCATTGCCACGGCACCACAACGCCCACTCCCCGAGGGCGATCGGTTTGCCGCAACAGCGGCAATGGCCGGGATGGCGGACGCGGATGCGGCAAAAGCCATGGGGGTCGGCTGTGGGCTGCCTGTGGGGCACCCCTGCCGTCGGCACTCCTGGCGCGGATGCTGCAGAGGGAGGGTGCCCGCTGACCTGCAGGCCGTGCTCGCGAATCAGGCGACAGGCCAGGAAGGCGCTGGTGCGCGCCTCCTCCAGGTGGGGTGAGGCGCTCATGGCCACCAGCTTGCGGACCTTCTCCGCTGCCCGATCCGCCGCTGCGCTGTCGACCATGCCCTATTCGTCAATCGGATCAGCTTAGCGAGCCTGTGCCAGCATGAATAAGCTGATTCGATATGCCGAGGTTTCCATGCCCTCGATGATGACCCCGCTCTCCGTGCAGTTCACGCTTGAGCAGCGGGACTGGCTGGATGCGCGCACCCGCGGCGGTGTGCTCTCGCGTTCCTCGGTGATCCGCCTGATCGTGGCCGAGGCCATGGAACGCGACGAGCTGGCCAGCAGCCCCCGCAAGCGTCAGGGACAACATGGCCAGCGCTGAAGCGGCCACCAGTCCCACTGAGGCCTGCATCGACTGCGCTGCCGCCAAGCAGTTCCTCTCCCTGCTGGGCAAGGACCCGGCCAGCGCCCGGCTGCGCGCCTTTCCCCACCGCGCCAACCCCTCCAAGGGAGCAATCGGTGCCCGCAAGGGCCCTTTCGAGCTGGCGGTGGCGGAGCAGTGGCAGCGGGAAGGTCGCGGCATCTACCTGGTGATCAACGACGGCGGCGACCGCAAGAGCGAGATCACGGCCTGCCGGGCGTTTTTTGTGGAGTGGGACGACCGGCCGATCGCCTGGCAGCTGAACGCCTGGCGGGAGCTGGGGCTGCCGGAGCCGTCGCTGATCGTGCTCAGCGGCGGCAAGTCGGCCCATTGCTACTGGCTGCTGGAGCAGCCCATCCCGCCGCAGGAGTGGGCGCCACTGCAGGCCGAGCTGATCGCCTATGCCGGCGGCGATCCCCACTGCAAGGACGCCTCACGGGTGATGCGGCTGCCGGGCTGCTGGTACATGGATGCCGGCGGGCAGCCCACCGCCCTGGTGGAGCTGGTGCACGTCAGCGCTCAGCGCTACGCGCCGGTGGACATCGCACTGGCGCTGCTGCCCGATGAGTTTGCTGAACCCGCTGTAGGCACCACGCCGCAACAGGAGATTCCCCTGGAGCAGCCCTACGAGGTTCCAGGCACTGGGATTCCACTGCCCGAGCTGGGAGACGAGGACTTCGGGCCGCCGCGGCCGCTGGAGCAGATCCGCAGCGCCCTGGCCGCCATCCCCCGCCGTGTGGCCGGCAGCAACACCTACGCCGACTACCGCAACCTCCTCTGGGGGTTGATCCAGGCCTGCGAGCAGGCCGGCCACGACCGGCAGCTGGCGATTGCCCTGATGGAGGCCCACAGTCCCTCGGCCAGCTGCGGCTGGGACATCCGCCAGGTGGCCAGCTCGGGCGGCGAGCAGATCAGCGCCGCCACCTTCTGGTTCCACGCGCGTCAGCACGGCTGGCTGCCGCCGGAGCCGCCTCACACCCCCAGGCCTCCTGGGGCGCAAGCCACAGGCAGCCGCCGCCCCCAGGGCGAGACCGGCGGGCGCCATCCGGGTGGCAAGAGCAGCGACCGCACCAGCAATGCCAGGGGCACCAAGGGTTCCGGGCCTGGCCCGCAGCGTTTCTCCCCCAGGCCCGACACCCGGGTGCGCTGGGGAAAGGTGCACCTACCGATCAACCGCCGCCTGAACGCCTTGGAGCACTGCATCCGTTCCCTGGTGGGCCGCGAGCGCAACAGCCTGCGCCGCTCGGCCCGCGTGCGCGAGGCCCACGCAGCCCTGCAACTGAAAACGGCCCTGCGGCTGCAGGAGATCGGCCAGCTGATCCTTGAGGCCCACGACCTGCGCAACGGCAACCGCTTCCGCGGTCTTGATCAGGCCGAGCGCCTGGCGATGCCGCAACCGGTGGTGGCCTGGGAGATCCCTGGCTGCATCCCGCGCCGCGACCTCTCGATCGTGGGCGGCCGGGCCAAGGTGGGCAAGACGCGGCTGGTGCATGCCCTCGCCCGCTGCCTGCTCTGCGGCGAGGACTTCCTCGGCTTCGGGGCGCCGGAGGAACCGCGGCCGGTGATCCTGGTGACCGACGACCAGGGCGACGGGGACACCGCCCAGATGCTGCAGCAGCTGGGGATCTGGGATCACCCGCTGCTGCTCTGGTCACGCAGGTTCCGCGTCACCGAGGCCAACCTCGATGCCCTGCTCGCCTGCCTGGCCGCCCATCCCGGTGCGGTGGTGATTCTCGACTCGCTGCGCTCGATCACTCGCAGCTGCTGCTTTGGAGAAAACGACCCGGAAATGGGCTCGCTGATCTACGACCTCAAGCGCCAGGTCACCGACGCCGGCGGCACCATGCTGCTGATCCATCACTGCAACAAGGCCAACGACACCACCGGCACTGAGGCCCTTTCGGGCCATAACGCCATCGCCGGTGCGGCCAACACGATCATCACCCTGCACTACCTGGCCAAGGGCAACCGCCTGATCAAGGACTCGCCCCAGCGCCGCCTCGTGCGGGAAGCCCGCTCCGGCCCACCCGCGGATGTGGTGGTGGCGATCGACGGCACCACCGGCACCTTCTCGCGCCTGGGCACCTACGACGCCCTGCAGGAGCAGCAGGAGCAGGAGAGCGATCTCGATCGCGCCAGCCAGCGGGTGCGCAAGGCCAGCGAGAAGCAGAAGGAGGCTCTGCGTTATCTCCAGGCCCTTCATGCCAATGGTCTGGCTGGGGTGGGCCTGCTCGAGCTGCTGCAAGCGATCGACGCGGCGCCGGCTGAGGCGCGCCTGAGACGAGATCTGGAGGGAGAGGCGCTGAGCACTTACACCACCCTCGGCCGTTTCCTCAGCAAGCTCGACGGGCTGGTGACGACCACCCGGGTGGGCACCAGCGGCCAGAGCTACTACCTGCGCTACGGGCTCAGTGACGCCGGCGCGGAGTGGCTGGCGCGTGAGTTCGACCTGTAGGGGGCTGAAATCTTTGTTTTCTTTCCCATCGACTGCGCCGTAAGCGTTTTCAGCGAATTTGCGGGAGTGTTTTCTTTGGCAAACTTTCGAATCTTTGCTGCCACCACAGGGCATGAGCATCGCGACGCCGCTGGCGTGAACGCTCGTCGTACAGGGGCTGGAATCTTTGCTTTCTTTCCCATCGACTGTGCCGCAGTCGTTCTTAGCGATTTCGCGGGTGTGTTTTCTTTGACGATCTTTCGAATCTTTCATGGGTGTCGTCCCTGGCTGTCGGGGGGCAAAGATCGTCAAAGATTTCAAAGATTGCGCTGGGCCCAGATCGCCCCAGATGCACTGCGCCAGAGGGGATTGCAAAGAATTGAACGATTTTGGTGTATCACGTGAGGTTCTGGTGATCAGGCGTTCTTCCACCCCAACCAGCTGCGCTGCTGTCGCTGGCCCCAGCGACTGGCTGCCATCGATCCCAGGTCTGCGGCGCACCGACCCGGAGCACCGCTACTGGCTGGGGGACCACCTGTTCGCCGTGTCCGTCACCGGCGTGGTCGGCTCAGCCAAGAGCGACTGGGCGATGGCCCGCATCGAGGCCACCCGCCACGTCTGGGAGCCGCGGGGCCACACCGTGCACCTGGCGCTGGAGGCCCTGCTCAAGGCGCGCTTCCATCCCCTGCCCCAACACCAGCAGCGGGCCAACGAGCAGCTCCAGCACCTGCGCTCTGGCGACTACCGGGACTGGATCGAGCCGCTGCTGGCCCACCCCCACTGGCGCCAGGTGACGGTGATCGCTTCAGAGCGGCCTACCTGCTGCCTGATCCGCAACCTGGCCGGCACCTACGACACCGGCTACATCCAGCACGCCAGCGGCCTGCGGGTGCTCGCCGACCTCAAGACCCTCTCGCGGCCCGGCTCGGGCAGCTACTGCACCCGCGCCCAGCTGGGCGGCTACATGGCCCTGGAAGCCACCTGGGGTGTGCACTACGACGCCGGCCAGACGATCTGGGCCCGGCCGGGGGAGACCCGCCTCTCGCCGCTCTATTCCCGCGAGGAATGCCTGGCGGCCTGGGCAGCGACGTGGGCGGGCTACGCGAGCAGGTTCCGGCCGTGGTGATGCACTGTCCGAACTCATCTATTCGGACTATCGAGCCGCTATGGTTTGTTGCGGGGGCTTCTTGCCTGCGCCTCTTCGCTCCTTGCTGGCTCTGCTGATGGCTGCCACCACCGCCAGCTCTTCCCCAATGGCTGGCGCCGCTCTCGACGCACTGCTCGATCGCATCACGGTCCTCAAACTGCAGCTGAAGGCGATCGAGGCCGAGCTCTCCCCGCTGCTGGAGCAGCTCAGCGGGGCCCTGGAGGCTGGCGAGCTGGATGCCTCCTTCTCCCACAACGGCTGCAGCTTCTCCTGGTCGGTCGGGCGCACCAGCTACGCCTACCCCGAGCCGCTGCAACAGCAGGAGCAGGCCCTCAAGGAGGCCCAGCGGCTGGCAGTCGCCACCGGCGCTGCCACGGAGAAGCACGGCAAGGCGTTCTGGACGATCAAGCCGGGCCGGAGCTGAACGATGGTCAATCCCCAGAAGCGCAAGGGGGATGCGGCCGAGCGGGAAGCGGCCCAACTGCTGAGCGATCTGTTGGGCCTGGTGGTGCGCCGCAAGCTCGGCGCCGGCCGTACCACCACTGCCGGCGGTGACACCGGCGATCTCGATGGCGTGCCGGCCCATGTGATCCAGGTGGCCAGCTGGGCCAACACCGCTGCAGCGGCCCGCCTCAAGCCAGACGAGGCCGCCCTGCAGGCCGAGCACGCCGCTGCGGGATTCGCGGCGACCTTGGTGCGCTTCCGTGGCGGCACCTGGCGGGTGGTGCTCACCCCCGAGCAGTGGGCCGCCTACGTGCGGCTGATCCTGAGGCAGTCCCCCCAGGGGACGGCGCTCCCTGATCTGCCGCCCAGTAGTGGAGGTGGAGCATGAGCCCCGAGCACCCACAGGCGGCGGTCGCTGGCTCAGAACCAGGCACTGAGTCGCTGGAGGAGCTGCGTGCTGCCCCGCCCCAGCAGGACGACGACGGCAACCCGATCTGGCCGGCCGCCGACCCCAGCAGGCCGGTGGGGAAGGGCAACCCACCGCGGGGCCGCCGCAGCAAAACCCACAAGCCCCGTGCCACCCACATGGAGGTGGAGACCCGCATCGCTGAGGCGCAGCTGTGGATCGCGCAACGCCTGCCGCTGGCCGTAATCAGGGAAAAAGCAGCCCAGAACTGGGGAATCACCAACATCAAAACGGTGAGCCGTTATCTGGCGCTGGCTCGGCAGCGGATGGTCGAGGAGCTGATCTCTGACCGGCGCCGCCACCAGGCTGAGCAGATCTTTGCCCTCAATGACTGCGCCAGGCGGGCGATGGACGCCGAGCAGTTCAACGCGGCGGTGGGCGCCTTCCGGGTGATCGCCGAGATCGGCGGTCTGCTGCGGGCACCGATCAAGCCGCCGAAGCCACGGGCATGATGGCGAGCACCGCCGCCACTGCGATACCAACACCGGTGCTCACGCCACAGGCCCCTGCTGAAGGCGGCCTGCTGCTGAGCGAGCTCGACCCCTGGGGCGATGCCGGCCTCCTCCACCTCCCAACGGCCACTGCTGCCGAGCCATCGGAACCCCAGAGCCTGCGGAGCTTCATTGCCGAGGCCTACCCCCGCTACGGCTTCCACCGCTGGGCTGACGTGCTGATCGAGCTGCTCCAGCAGGTGGCCGATGGCCAGATCAGCCGCCTGATCGTCACCTGTCAGCCGCGGCTCGGGAAATCGCTGCTGGTGTCAAAGCTGTTCCCAGCCTACTTCCTGCAGCGCTACCCGCAGCTCTTCGCGGCGATTGCCTCGTACTCGGCGGAGCTGGCCTATGCCCACTCCCGAGAGGCCCGCCACTTCTACCGGGTGACCGGGCACCTGCTGGCCCGCGATTCGGCGGCGGTTGGCAACTGGCTGACCCGCCAACGCGGCGGCTGCATCGCGGCTGGTGTGGATGGCCCCTTCACAGGCAAGGGCTACAGCCTGGGGATCATCGATGACCCTTACAAAGGACCTGGTGATGCCGCCAGCCCTGCGCTGCGGCAGAAGCTGATCGACTGGCTGCGCTCGGTGTGGCTGACGCGCGCCGAGCCGGCCTCGGTGCTGGGGCCGGACGGGAGGGAGCAGCCGAATCTCTCGGCCCAAGTGGTGGTGCTGACCCGCTGGGACCACCAGGACGTGATCGGCTGGCTGAACGAGCAGGAGCAGGGGGAGGCCCCGCAGCACTGGACCGTGCTGGACCTGCCGGCCATCGCCGAGGACCCGACCGAACGGCCCAAGCTGCCGCCCACCTGCACCCTGATCCCCGACTGGCGCCAGCCAGGAGAAGCCCTTTGCCCGGAGCGGTTCCCCCTGCCGGAACTGCTCAAGATCAGGGCTCGCCTTGGTGCCTACTGGTGGGCGGCGCTGTACCAGCAGCGGCCCAGCCCAGCGTCTGGATCGATCTTCCTGCGGCAGTGGATCCGGCCGCCCTTCCCCCGCGAGGACGCAGGAGCGGCCACTGGCCCGCAGCGCCAGTACGCCCTGCTGGCGCTCTCCTGTGACCTGAGCTTCAAGGGGGAGGCAGAGAGCGACTACTGCGGCTTCTGCCTGGCCGGCCTGCTGGCACCACCAGCCCGCTCTGCCATCCCCCGATCGGGTGAATCTCAGGGTCCATCGGGTCCAAAGGAGTTGGAGATTGAGGTGCTCTGGGCCGCCCGCCATCGCTTTGGCCTGCCGGAGGTGATCCGCTTCCTGTTGGGTTGCCTGGAAGCGCTGGAGCAGCAGGCCCTCAGGCCCAACGCCGTGCTGATCGAGGACGCCGCCAACGGTCCGGCGGTGCTGCAGACGCTTCGCCGCAGGGTGCCGGGGATGCTGCCGATCACCGCCAGAGGCAGCAAGGAAACCCGCGCCCATGCCGTTGCCCCCCTGGTGGAGGCCGGGCAGATTCGCTTTCACCACCGCGCCCAGCCGTTGGTGGAGGAGGCGATTCGCTTCCCCAAGGGCAGCAAGGACCTGGTGGATGCCTTCTGCCACGGCGCTCTCTGGCTGGAAGGCCGTTACTGGAAGGCCCAGGGCATCCAGCCGGTGGTGACGCCGCTGCTGGTGAGCCGGTGAGCGAGTCGATGGTGTCCGCGGTGCGGGAACATCCCAAGCCTTCCGCAGTGGAGAGCCCACGCCCTGTCTTGCTGACTCCTCCTGCTGTGCAGCTGGTGCTGCCGCTCACGGTGGTGCTGGTGGGCAATGCCGCTGGGGCGGAGAGAATGCTGCGGCAAAGGCGCTTTCGCCGGCCGGCGTGCCATGCCCGTGCGCAACAGCTGGAGATCAGTCTCCAGGCTCCAGTGCGTCACCACTCCAGAGGCCTGGGTCAGCGGCCCCCGCGTTGCAGGCCCCGGCGAGAACGACCGGTACGGCCTCATGCCGCTGCTGATGCCCTGGCGCTGGAACACATGGATTTGGCGGAGAAGATCGCCGGCAACTTCGCTCGGCGCACTGTCCATCCGAAGGAGGACTTGCGGCAGCTGGCGATGATCGGGCTGATCAAAGCGGCACGGCGCTACGACCCCTCACGAGGCCCATTCCGGCCCTACGGGCGCACCTACGCCAATGGGGAGATCACCCACTTTCTGCGGGACAACGGCTTCCTGCTGAAGGTGCCGCCGACCTGGCGGGAGCTGCATGCGCGGGGGCAGCGTTTGCTGACCTCAGGAGTTGGCGTGGGCGAGATGTTGGTACGAATAGGGATTGGTCGCGAGCAGTGGATTCAGATCGTCGATGCATGCTCAGTACGGGTGGTTGCTTTTCCTGTTGAGTGACGGCCAGATGTCCGGCACGGCGATTTCTGCCGCCGCCGCAATGCTATTGCTGTGTGGTCTTCTGATTCTTGAGTTCAATAAACTGAGCCGCAAAGTCTTCTGCTATTTCCCGGCTGTCAGTAATCATGATGCTTTCATTATTGTATTGAGCACTGCCAGTCCAGTTGTACGATCCATGGATAACTGTGCGCAGATCAATTACGCAGAATTTATTGTGCATTAACTTTTTACCCCAAGGCGAGCCCGGAGACACTTTGGTGCATTCGATCCCTTTGTCGTCAAATTTTAGTCCGTTCAGTCCTGTTATTTCATCGTCATTTACAATGACTCTAACATTTACGCCTAATATATGTTTTTCTCTAAGTGCGTTGCCCAGCTCTTTATCCGTGAACCACGCAACGGCAACCCACACAGTGAACCTGGCGCTTTCTATGTATTCCAGTAACTGAGTCTTGATCCCCTGGAAGTGAGCCTCGACAGTAATGAGGTCATCGAGCTCTTTGCCGGTAATTTTGTATATTTGCAAGTCATCTTTTTCCAGCTTGTAACCATCATGCTTTATAATAGCATTAATCTGGGCCGCTATCTCGTCGGGATTGCTTACTCTTCTGACATCCGCCAATGCTTCTACCAGAGTCTTGAGCTGTGGTTTTCCATTCAGCTCCTCTAGTCGCTTAAGCGCGTAGCTGCCCCTTGACAATCCGCTCGGAAGCCCGCCTTCTTGGTGTATATATTCGTCGTCAAATCCGACAGCATTAAAAAGTTTAACCAGGTCCTGTCCTGTCATGCGAGGCGACGGGGAACCGTCTCCAGTCACAAAGGGCTGTAGTGCATTTAGCGTTAAATCCGAAAGTCTCAAAGCTAGTGATTCTCCTTGGTTTGCGTTGGGCGCCGAGATGCATGGAGCCATTTGGGGCGGACTCTCGCCAAGCAGTGCGCCGGCCCTTCCTGGCCCGCATGAGAGCCCAAGATTATTCCCGATTCGATTTTAGGCCCGCTGCGTACTAGCCAATCTCAGGTAGTTAGCTCATTAAGACTGGTTCTTGTGTGGACCCGCATTTGAACCCATGTACGTCGGTCAGCCCGCCCTGCCTGTCCTGATGACCTGGCCGGGATTATGCAAATCCTGCATGGCCCCCCTCGCGGCTCGTTGCACCCTCTGGCAATGGCTCTGACTCCACCAACAGCCAGTGCCAGCAACCCGCCGCCGCAGGACAACCACGCCCAGCAGACCCTTCATTCCGCCAGCCGCGCAGCACCAAGCTCCTGCCCACCCCCCCTGGCGGGAACACCCCACCCTCAGCGGTCTGAGGGACCGCCTGCAACTGGTCTACGACTGCTGGACACTGCTGGAGCTTCCCGACGGCACTAGCCGCCGGCCGTTGTATCTATCTCGCGGCATAGAAGAACCTGAGACCTGCTACCTCAAGCGACTGGAGGCAGCCCGCCCCACCGGCTTCTATCGCGACGCCCTACGCACCTACGCCGGGATGCTGTCGCGCTTGGCCTGGCAGGAGCTGCCCGACTCCCTCACCCGGGTGGCCACCGATGTCGATGGCCAGGGCACAGATCTGGGGGTGTTCCTCTTCCTGGCCGACCTGCTCACCCTGCGCGATGGCGGCTGCCTGATCCTGCAGCTGCCGCCCCAGCACCGTTGGCCTTCAGAAGGGGACCGGCTGGAGGCGCTTGCCAAGGGGGACCGGCTATCCCTGCCCCGTCTGCAGCTGGTGCCCCGGGGCGACCTGCTCAACTGGCGCCACCCCACCGAGGGCGCCACCGGCGCTTTGGCGTCGGGACCTGTGGAGATCGTCTGGCGGGAACCGCGCCGCCATGCCCTGCCGCCCCGGTTCGCCAGCGGCAATGCCGCCGTGCCCACGGTGGTGATCGACGCCCACGGCGGCCTGGTGCCCGATCCACAGGCCTGGCTCTACCGCAGCATCTCGGTCACGGATGACGGCCTGGTGCTGCGCAGCTGGCAGGCCGACCCCAACCCTGGTGCCGTGGATGGCTACGACGTGGTGCCGGTGGGTGAGCCTTCGCTGCTGCCGCAGCGCTTTGACCTGCCGGCCCTCTGGTACTCGGTGGATGGCACCGCCTTTGGGGAGGGCGATCTCCCGCACCTGGGCCTGGCACACCAGTACCTCAACCACTACCGCTGCCGCAGCGACTACGAGGATCTTTTGTCGCGCACCGCCCTGCCGGTAGGCGTGCGTACCGGCCTGGTTGATGCCTACGGCTTCCGCCGCAGTGATGGCGCCATGGGTTCCGGTGCTGCGACCGGCGGACCAGAGGGTCAGCGCCCCCAACGTCTGGTGCTCTCCACCTCCTCCTTCATGGACCTCCCTGAGGGTGCCAAGTTCGAGTGGGTGGAGATCGAGGCCCGCTCGCTGGCGGAGCACCGGGCCTACCTGCAGCAGCTGGAGGAAGCGATGCGCCGTGACGCCCTGATCCCTGCTGGTGGCCACGGTCCAGCCCGCACCGAGCTGGAGATTTCCCTGACTGCCGGCCAGAGCTTTGCGGTGCTGCAGTCTCTTGCAGGCCAGAAGAGCTCGATGCTCAGCACCCTGCTGCGCCAGTGGACCCGCCTCACCGGCGAAAAGCTGGCGGACACACCGGCCTGCAGCGTGGAGATCTGCCCGCTGGTGCCACCCCAGCCGCCGCGCAAACCCCAGCCCTCGGTGCAGGAGTGGCTGGTGCTGCATGAGCGGGGAGTGATCGACGGCGCCGAGCTGCGTCAGCAGCTGGGGCTGGGCCAGCCCAACGCGGCCAGTGGCGGCTGAGCTGGCAAAGGAGGACATGTCCCAGTCCTCCCCACCCACCTGCAGCTGGCGACCCGGCGACGCCGAGGCCCTGCGCATCGCCCTGTCCATCCCCGTCACCAGTGCTGCCCTGGCGGCCCTGAACCGGGAGATGGCCCAGCTGCAGACCCACTACCCCACAGGTGCCTGTACAGCACAGCGGCATCTCGACGCCATTGCTGAGCTGGACCAGCAGCTGGCGGTGCTGAGTCCGGCCGAGGTGAACAGTCCGGTGCGCAGCAGGCGCAAGGGCGTAGCTGGTGGCGTCGTGCCCAACCCGCTGCCGCTGAGCAAGTTGGCGGTGGTGGAGTACGCCACCGAGCTGCTGCTGGAGGAAACCGAGAGCGAGTGGAACCCCGCGGGCCCATCACCGGCGGTGGTGCTGAACCGGCAGCGCAGTCAGCACATCGGCCAGCTGGCGCTCCTGCTGCCGCGGCTCCAAAACTGGCGCCAGTGCAACCCGGACCCGTTCCGGGGATCGCTGGTGCGGAGCTGAGTAATGGAGCAGCCCCTCTCACCGCTGAACCAGGGCCTCAACCCCCTGCGGGGAGCGCCGCTCTGGGGCCAGCTGGTATCTCTTCCCGCAGCCACCCCGGCGATCGACAGCCGGGTGGCCCAGCCGGCGATGGCCTCACCTCTCTGGCTGGCGCTACAGCCCTACGCCAACGCCCGCCTCTGCCTGTTTGAGGTGGACCGGCCCGAGAGCCGCAATCCGGTTCCCATCCGCCGGCATGTGATCGACTGCTTCTTGGAGCAGAGCGGCATCGTCAGCGGCTACAACGACACCGCGCTCACCGACCCCGGCGATGTGCTGCTGCGCGGCTACCTCTGCCGTGCGGCGACCCTGCCGGTGAGCACCAGCAACACCTTCGACTGGCTGTCGGCCGAGCTCGATTGGGGCACACCCGGCTTCCGCGAGGAGGCGCCATTGCCCTGGGACCCAGCGCTGCTGGGCACGGTGCAGGCCCCCTGCCAGGGTGTGATGTGGCTGGGGGATCTGGCCCTGCTGCAACCTGAGGGCGGGCTTCCCAGTGGCGGGCGGGCCCAGTTCGCCGGCTGCCAGGTGATGCACTTCGGGGCGGACTACGGCCCCGGCGGCATCGGCCTGCTGCTGCAGCCGCTGCTGGGGGAGGCGATCCAGCTGGTGCTCAGGCCCCACAGCGTCTTGGTGCTCAGGGATGGCGACACGTTGAACCTGATCGCCGAGCGCTACGGCACCACCGTGGCCACCCTGCGGCGGATCAACTCCCAGCTGGAGAGCACCCAGACGATCACCGCCGTGGAGGGCGACTCGTTGGCGGTGCTGGCCGGACGCCATGGCACCACCGAAAGCAAGCTGCGCAGCCTCAACCCGGAGCTGCAGCAGAGCGAGGCCTATGTCACCGGCGAAGGTGAGACCTTGACCAGCGTGGCGGCCGACCAGAACCTCAGCCTCTCCCTGCTGCGCCAGTTCAACCCGGAGCTGAGCAGCTGGCCCAGCGAGGAACCGCTGCAGGCTGGCACCACCCTGCTGCTGCCCATCTACCGCTCCACCACGCCCATCCAGCCGGGGATGCAGTTGCTGGTGCCTGGCTACATGCCCTCGACGCCGCTGCCGGCGGGGGAGTGGATCTACCTGCCAGCCCGGCGCTCTGCTCCCGTGCTGGATGAGCTGCCTGAGCAGGGCTTTTGAGGAGCTGGCAACAGGGAGAGCGAGCGCAGCCCGGACGGGGCGCCCGCAGCACCACAGCCGTGATGGGTGATGCCCTCCTCCTCCTTCTTCTCCTCTGATTCCAGCAGCGCCAACAGCGGGACTGCTCCAGCCCCCCTGGCCCCGGCTGCTCCGTGGCGGAGCTACAGCCAGCACCAGCAACAGCCCAACCAGGGATCTGCTGGCTCTGTCCAACCTGCCGCTGACCCCGACCTGCTCGACAGCGACGGCGCCGCTGATGCGGGTCTGGATGCTGCTGATGGCGACGACACCCTCGACCTTTCCCTGCCCCAGGACCCAGGTGCCAGCGGCAGCGGCGACAACGACGCCCCCCCTTCCGCTGCTCCCAGCAGTGCTGATCCCCTGCGAGCCGAACGCCGCCGCAGCAACCAGCTCGAGAAGGAGCTCCGCAAGGCCCGCGCCCAGCTGTCGCGCTTCTCGGAGATCAACCCGGACGAATACGCCCGCCTGCAGGACGCCGAACGCAAGCGCGAGGAGTTCGAGCGCCAGGTGGGCGAGCGCGAGCGCCAGCTCAACGAGGCCAACCTGCGCCGCGTGCGTAGCGTCGAAAAGGAACGGGACGAGGCCCGCTGCCAGGTGCAGAACCTGCGCAAGGAGCGCTTAATGGAGCGCCTGTTCTCCGAGGCCGAGGGCCGCGTCGGTGGCGATGAGCGGGGGACGTTCTTTGACACATTTGTGACGCTCTGCGGCGGCCACTTCCAGCTGGGCGAGGTGGACGGCCGCGAGCGGCTGCTGCCGGTGGACGGCAAGGGCCAGCCCCTCACCGCCGATGGCGTGGCCCTGAGCGATGGCGACTACATGGAGGAGCTGCGCCGCCACCCGGTGTACAGCTTCCTGTTCCAGCAGCGCAGTGGCCTCTATTCCGCTGCGGTGCCTGAAACGGGCCATGAGCACGGCGGCGCGGTGAATCTGCAGACGCTGAGCACCGCCGAGCTCTACCTGGAGGCCGTCAAAGGCACCACGCCCCGGGCGGCTGCACCGCGGCGCTGATCAACCCGCCGGGAGGGAGCTATGGCCTGGTATCTGGTGTTCTGGCGCAACCGATCCACCGCCACGGTGGTGCCGGCCGCCAGCGCCAGCCAGGCCCGCTCCCGCGCCCAGCACAAGCAGAAGAAGGGCTATGGGGCGATCGTGGCCGCCCGGCGCGCCAATCCCCAGGACAGCCAGCTCATTCGCCGTGGCGTCTGGGTGCGGCGGCGACGTGACGGATCCAGCCCCCAGTTCGGCAGTGCTCGCGCCAAGGCCCGGGCTCGGCGGCAGCGGAGTGCTTACCGCCATTGGCTGTAAGGCCCGGCCACCAAGCGGCAGCCGGGCCTGAGCCCCCAGGCTCAGCAGACCGAAACGGTGCAGCCGGGGGTGCCCTGCAGCTTGCGGGCAAAGGCAAATGCCCTCTCAGCGGGGATCAGCCGCATCTTTTTGACGGGCTTACCGCGGCGGCCAAAGAACTCGACCTCACAGGGAGTGGAGCCGAGCTTCTGAACGCCGGGCTGATAGCGGTGAACCACAAGCAGGCGGACTTCACAGACGGGGCCTTGGGGAGTGGCCATGGCTGGGGTGGAGCGGAGAACACCGACCAGACGCCCCGCAGGTGAGCACTGGCCAGGGGCGAGCAAAGCGAGCCTTGCGTCAGCCCTGGCCAGCGCGAGCCGTAGGGGCATGCTGCGGAGGGGTTTCGCTCCGCCCAGCCAGCCAGCCTCCAGTGGCAACGGTGCAAGTGCCGTGCTGCCATCCCACCGCGCCCGGTGAACAGAGGTGCTGGCTCTCCTGGGATCGAGGGCTGTCCCAGCTGCTCCCGTCAGATCTGATGCGGCCCGCCGCACAGCGGCACCCTGCTAGCCGGCTCTGCAGCACCCCGGCCACCGTTTGTCTGTGGCCTGGGTCATTGGTCCCGGTCTGGCTGGTGGCCGGGCAATCCCTGGTGGCGATCACCCTCCTGCGGCTGCCACAGCGTCTGGCCAGAGCCGCGGAGCCCGAGCAGGCGCGAGAGGCTGAGCGGCGCAGGCCGAAAGGGGGCCCAGGGCCCCCGCAGCATCCATCAGACGACCGGCATGCACCTACTGCACTGCAGCCCACCCCGCCGCAACGCGGCTTCTGCCTCCACCTGCTGGCGGTAGCTCAGCTGGGCTTCTGCTTCTAGGGCGCTATCGATCTCATCCATCCGCGCCAGGCACAGCTGAATCGCTGGCAGCACCTCTTCCTCCAGCCGGGAGATCTCCTCTTCTCCATAGGGCCGATCAATCCAGGTGCGCCGCAGCGGCCGGCCGGCATGACCCCGCAGGATTGATTCGATGGCTTTGCCGCAGGACTCCAGCAGCAGGAACGGATCCTCCTCAGGCCTGCAGAACGGAGAAGCGGCAGATGAGAGCGTGGCCATGGTGATCGGCGCCAAGAGCGGCGCAGCGACGGGACCGATCCCAGCGGAGGCGCGGCCGCAGGACGGGCCTCAGACTGGAGAGGCCCGGAGCAAGCCCCCCGCTCGCTCCCAGTCGTTACCGGTCCATGCGCGTCAGCGCTGCTCCGCCCAGCAGCGCCAGCAGCAGCTTGAGGGTGGAATCAAAGCCGCCCTGCAGCTGCTCCAGCGTGCCGGGGCAGATCTGCCCGATCGATCGCCCCTCCAACGCCCGCTGCCCGCAGACCCCGGCAGCAAGGGAATAGATCAGCAGCTGGGTGCCGATCACCACCGCCAGGATCTTGAAGACGAACCGCTCGCGGTCGAACGGCGGCTTGGGCGGTCGGGCCAGTGGGCCTGAGTCCATCGCTGCTCTTCCCTCGCGATCAGGCCTCAGCTGGCGGCACCAGAGCCGCCGTCACTTTTTTTCCTGGAAGACCCCCAGATAGACGGTGCCCTGGCGGTAGAGGGGCAGCACCTTGTCGCGCAGATCGGCGTTGTGCAGGCGAACGCAACCGAGGGTGGGGTGCAGGGGCTGCTGCGCTGCCCAGGCCCCGGGCCAGCCGCAGTCCGATCCACCGCCGTGGAGCATGATCCCGGCCCGGCCGACCTTGACCTCCTGGCCCTCCAGCTCCTCCATGTCGAAGGAATACCAGCCGTAGGCCATGGCGGTGTCGCTGCAGGGCGGGTTGGGGTTCTGCTCGTAGTCCGCGTAGAGCTGGCCGAGCCGGTAGAGCCCAGGCGGCGTATCGGTGCTGGTCTGGGTCCAGTCGGTATCGGCGCATTGGCCGCGGGCCAGGCAGGGGATCTTCCAGAGGAACTGGCCGCTGTGGTCGTAGGCCTCCATGTCCTGGTCGCGGTCATTCACCAGCAGGTAGGTGTCGCCGGGCTGGACAGGGGCAGCCTTTTGGGGGCCGGCCATGCCGGCCTCTTCTGATCCGCGGGGATCGAGGCCGCCGCTGGGGCCTGCTGGTGCCGGGGGCGCAGCGGGTTTCTGGCTAAAGGTGAGCGCCCAGGGGGCCTGCTCATCGAGGACGGCCTCGCTGCCGGGCAGGGCCTTGATCGCGGCATGGAGGGTCCAGACGCCGGAAACCTGCTGGGGTTCACCGCGAAAGGCTTCAAAGCGGTCCTGGAACCGCTCGGGGGTCATCGGGCTGGCCATGGGCGTTGTGCTGCTGAGCCCTGTTGCCAGTGCTGACTTGGGGCCGCCGGCTGCGGGCACAAAGAGAGCGCCCCAGCTGCAGCCGGGGCCGCCCCCTCAGAAGGGCAGCTCGCTCTCGGGGCACCAGACCGGCACCGAAGCTGGCGTGGCCACCTGGCGCTCAAAGAGCAGATCAGCGCAGAGCTGCTCCAGCCGCTCCAGAGGAGCAGGGCGGTGGGCCGAGGCCTCTTCCCAGAGCAGCTCCAGGGTGCGGGAGCTCAGGAGCCGGAAGGCGCGGGTGCGGGATGCGGAAGCCATGGCAGGCGTAGCGGAGACCCCGAAGCAGGCCGGGCGGGGTCAAGGGGCAGCCCCCTCTGCAATGCGGAGCGCAGCGCAGCCAACGCACCAGTCCGGCTGACTCGCGTCAGCCCTTGAGGCCGCCCGGACCATGAGGAGGGCTGCGCGTAGCCGATCCACCAGGAGCTGGGCCACCACGGTTCTGTCTCCTCGGTGGTTGAGGCGTGGGTCACCTGGCAACAGCTGCTGTTGTCACTGGGGCGAGGCCCCGGGAGCGTGCCCTTGGGCCTGACCTTGATCGAGGCGCAGAAATACGCCCGCCGTGCCGAACAGCTAGCGGTGCTTAAGACCTTTGCGGAGGGGGAGCTGCTGCGCCGCCTGCCCTTCCGCAACCTGGTGGGCGGCTCGCTGAGCTTCCCGGCCGAAACGAAACTCCCCCGCGTCGGCTTCCGGGCCGTCAACGAGGGCTACCGGCAGAGCTATGGGGTGATCAACTCCGATTCGGAGTTCGTGCACCTGTTCGGCGGCGACCTGGATGTGGACCGCTCGATCGTGGATCTGCAGGGCCCCGAGGCCCGTGCCGCCCAGACCGAGATGAAGGTGCGCTCCATGCGCCTGACGCTGGAGGCGGCGATCATCAATGGCGACGACACCTTCGATCCGCGGGCCTTCAACGGGCTGAGCAAGCGCCTGGCACCTGGAGAGGACCAGACGATCGACAACGGCGGCAGCACCCTCAACCTGCTGGCGCTGGAGGCGCTCACCGACAGCGTGATCGGCTACGGCGGCGACAAGGTGCTGATCGCCAGCAAGGCCGCCCGCCGCCAGATCAGCACCGCCTCCCGTCAGGCCGGCGGCGACCTCTACGAGGTCATTGACGGCCGCCACTATTTCGAGGGGATCGAGATCCTGCTGGTGGAGGAGGACGCCGAGGGCAACGCTGTGCTCGGCTACGACGAACCGGGAGACACCACCTCGATCTACTGCTGCGTGCTCGGGGATGCCGCCGTCTGCGGTCTGCAGGGCCCGTTCGAGGGGCGCTACGGGATCTCGGTGCGGGACTTCGGGGAGGTGCACGACGCGCCGGTGTTCCGCACGCGTGTGGATTGGTACGTGGGTTTTGCGGTGTGCAACCGCAAGGCCGCCGCACGCCTGTTCAACGTGGCGCCGATGCCGCTGGTACTGCCCTGAACGCCAGCCCCAACCCAGGAGAACTGCCCAGAACCACTCATTCATTTCCCCCAGGAGCTCCATCCATGACCTCTCAAGCCACCCGGCTGCTCGACGCCCAGACGGTGCTCGTCGGCTGGATCAACCACTCCGCCACTGACTGCTACGAGCACACCCGCAGCAGCGGTGATGTCGTCAACCTCGGCACCGATCTCGATGCCACCAGCTCCTTTGTGCTGGTGGCTTCCCACCCCGGCCATAGCGGGGCGGTGACGGTGACCCTGGAGCTGGCGCCGCTGCTGGCCGATGGCAACGCCGGCAGCTGGATCACCGCCGCGGCCGTCGCCATCCCCGCCGCAGGCGGCAAGGTCGAGGCGATCATCAGCGGCGCCGCCCTGCTGATCAACCCGGCTGACAGCGCACTGATCACGCCGCCCTGCCTGCGGCTGGCGCGGGCGACGGTTTCGCCTGGCACGCCTGCCGGGATGACCGTGGCGCTCACCGCCAACCAGGGGCTGTGAGGTGAGCGCCATGGGCAACCCACTCGACACCCTCAACGTGGCGGCCGGAGCTGAGGCCCTGCCGCTGGAGCTGCTGCAGCCTCTCGACAGCAGCAACCCCGCCTCCACGCCTGTTCGCCTCTCGGGCCCGGAGCAGCGGCTCAACGTCACACCGGATCCAGGTGTAGGCGATGCAGCGCTGCTGCCGCCCAGCCAGCTGCTGATCGGCAAGGACAGTGCGACCCGCTCGATCTGGCCGGTGCACCTGGCCGGCTGGCAGGCCCTGGGCTGGCAGTTGCTCAGCCCAGCCAGTGGCGGCGATGAGCCGGTCCCGGTGGACTCCGGGGACAACGCGCCGGAACCGGAGCTGGCGGATGCGCTGGACCTCGAGCCCGAGCAACCGGAAGCGCCGGAACCCGCCCCGGCAGCAGATGAGCCCGCCCCCACCGGTGAGCCGCTGGAGTCAGCGGCAACCACCACCAGCGACGGAGAAGCCCTGCTGGCCACTGAGGCCACCGACTTCCAGGCCATGACCAAGGCCCAGATCGTCGAGTTCTGCTCCACCGTTTACGGCGTGGAGCTCGATGGCGGCCAGACCAAGGCCGAACTGGTGGAGCAGGCCACGGCACTGGAGGCCCAGGCCAGCGGCAGCAGCACGGCCACCAGCGACGGCACGGGTGTCGCCAGCAGCGATCCTGCCGATCTGGCGGCCCTGGAGCTGGGGGATGCCCTGCTCTGATCCCAGCAGCCAGCGCAGCCTCAGCCAGCGCATTCCTGGCTGGGGCCTGGCAACAGCTCTGCAGCACTGCCCTGGCGCCGATGGCCACCCCCGATCCGGCCGTGCTGGCCGAGCTGACGGCCCGGTGCCGCAGCAACAGCCGGCCGCAGGGGGTGATCTTCCTGGGCCAGGCCCAGCTGCAGGACGGCGGCACCCCTGAACCACCCCCGTCCGGTGGGCTCAAGGCAGTGCACGCCCTGGCGCCGCTGGTGAGTGCCACCGACCGCAATGGGGTGGTGGTGATCGCACTGGATCTGCGCCTGCTCAGCCCCCTGCCGCCTTGATCGCCGGCGCCGTCTTCATCCCCCTTCCCTCTCACCGTTGATCCCGATGGCCACCAGCACCGAAACCCGAACTTCCCCCCGCGGCCTGCCCCAGCCCACGGACCTGCTGCTGGTGCAGCGCGGCAGCACGCCCTACCGGGCGACTGCTGATGAGGTCAAAGCGTTCATGCTCACCCCCGCCACAGCGGCGGCGATCGGGGCGATCAGACCCGGCACCAACCTCAGCGTGGATGCCGATGGCACCCTTCACGCCGCCATTCCCGGCGCACTGCACTACCGGGGTGCAATCGACCCCACCACCGCGGAGGCCCCGGCCGATGCCGCTGTTGGAGACGTGTATTTGGCCAGTGCCGGCGGTCCTGCCCTGGCGAGCTGGAGCGGCATCGCTGGCCAGGACATCGCCCAGGGGGATCTCCTGCTGTTTGACGGCAGCAACTGGAGTGCCAACGCTGCCCTGGGCCCCGATGGCGCCGGCGTGATCCGTATCCAGGTGGCTGCGCCACTGAGCGTTGATGAAAGCGATCCCGCCCAACCGCTGCTCAGCGTTGAGCCTGCCTCCACCACTGCTGCCGGCGTGCTGCGCCTAGCGGCTGCCGAGGACCTCATCGCCGGCACCGATGGTGCCGCCGTCGATGCAGCAGCTCTCAAGGAAGCCATGGCCACCGCCCAGCCGGCCGGCGACTACATGCCGCTGGACCTGAGCACCCTTCCAGCTCTGCCCTGAGCGCAGCAGCAGATGACCCTCCAACCAGGCGACCTGCTGGCGATCACCCGCACCACCGGGCCCCAGGCCGGCTCCTATCAGCTGCCGGCAGTGGCATTGGCTGAGCTGCTGAACCCGCCGCCAGTGCTGGCTATTAGCGGTGTGCTCTGGTCAACTGTGCGCTCGGCGGCAGACAACAGCTGGCAGGCGATCTGCTGGTCGCCGGAGCTGGGGCTCTACGCCTGCGTAGCAGGGAGCGGCACGGGCAACCGGGTAATGACCTCAAGCGATGGCATCCGCTGGAGCCCCCAACCATCAGCAGCCGATCAGAACTGGGTGGCGCTCTGCTGGGCCAAAGAGCTGGGGCTGTTTGTCGCCGTCAGCGACAGCGGCCTTGGGAATCGGGTGATGACCTCACCGGATGGGCGCAGCTGGACCCTGCGCCAGACGCCAGCCAACAACAACTGGACCGCGATCTGCTGGTCGCCCGAGCTGAGCCTGCTCGTGGCAGTCGCCAGCAGTGGCACAGGCAACCGGGTAATGACCAGCAGCGATGGCATCGAGTGGACGGCAGGCGCAGCTGCTGCAGATCAGGAGTGGCGCTCGATCTGCTGGGCCCCACAGCTGGGGCTGCTGGTGGCGGTGAGCAGCACCGGAGGCAACCAGCGGGTGATGACCTCAAGCGATGGGCGCAACTGGACCCTGCGGACAGCGGCCACCACCAACAACTGGACGGCGATCTGCTGGGCAGCAGAGTTGGGTTTACTGGTGGCGCTGAGCAGCAGCGGCAAGGGCAACCGAGTAATGACCTCGCCGGATGGGATCAGCTGGAGCAGCCGCAGCTCAGCAGCCGACAACGCCTGGACCTCCCTCTGCTGGGCGCCGGAGCGGGAGCTGTTGGTGGCGGTGAGTAGCAGCGGCACCGGCAACCGGATCATGACCAGCGGCGATGGCCTCAACTGGATGGTGCGCAGCTCCCCAGCTGATCTGGGTTGGCGCTCGCTGTGCTGGTCACCCCAGCGGCGTCAGCTTGTGGCTGTGAGCAACAGCGGCGCTGGCAACCGGGTGATGGTGAGCCCCTGAACCATGACCGACACCAAGGCACCCCTGCCATTGATTGGCTCGCGTTGCTGGCGTGACCAGATCGGCTCAGAGGCCGGCGCCACGGTGCTCAGCCTTGCGGCTGAGACGCCCGAGGAGGATCCCATGGTGGAGCTGGCCTACGACGAGGGCGGCAGCGGTTGGTGGCCGCTCTCCACGTTGGTGTTCGAGCTGGCCTGAGTGAAGGAGCCTCAGCCCCCACCAGAGAGCTGCTGGCGGAGGGCCGCGATGGCCTTCTTCTGGGCTCGCTGCACCGACATGGCGCTGATCTCCAGCCGCTCAGCCGCAGCCCGCAGCGACAGGCCCTCCAGGACCGTGAGCCGGAGCGCTGTGGCCTGGGCGGCAGGCAGCTGCTCGACGAGCTGCTCCAGCGCCAGGCCACACATGGCCTCGCTCACGGCTTGCTCGGCTTCTGGAGCGGCCAGCTGATCGAGCAGGCAGGGCTCGCCATCAGAGCTGGCATCGAGGCTGAGGTGCCGCAGCGGGCAATGGCCCTGCTCATGCAGCCGGCGCGGCACGCGCACCAGCCGCACCCGATCGCGCAGGTGGTGCTGCAGGGCCCCTGTGATGCAGCGGCGCAGATAGGGCGCCGCCGGCTCGCCAGCTCTGCAGCGGGGAGCGGAGCGGACCAGGGCTTCACGGGCCACCTGGATCAGATCCTCCCGCTCCACCAGCGGGAAGAGGCGCCGGGCGGCGGCGGAAGCCAGGGCATCGGCGAGCGAGAGGTGCTCCAGCACCAGGGCATTGCGGGCACGCAGGGCAGAACTGCTGAGAGGCGTGGACTGCTGCTGGCGGCGGGAGGAGGAAGCGGGGGAAGCCACCTGAGGGACGGCAGAGAACCCCACCCCCAACGGCCGGCCGCAGCGCCGCGGCAAGGACGCCCCACAGGGGCGCCTGGCCCGATCCTTGACGCGGCGTGAGGACTGGCCGAGGGATGCGGTGGGTGTGCGCCGGCCCGGGGGCAATTCCCTCCCTCACTGCCGGTGCTGCAGGGAACTTCCAGGCCCAAGGACCGCCCAGTCGAACCGTCAGGCCGTTGCGGTGAGCCGCCTCACTGAGGAACCTGCGGTGTCCGCCCGCTCGCTGGAGAGGGAGGTGTCCATTGCTCCAGGAAGCCCAAGCCCACGAATGATGCGGCGACACCCGAAAGCCGGAGGCGGAGTGCCTCCGGCCCCGGAGGCTCAGAGCACCCGCACCTCGGCCTGGGGACCGAGCACCCGCTGCTGATTGGCAGCCAGGATCAGGGCTTGCTCGCGGGGCACGTAGTGCGGCTCGGCGCTGATGTGCCCCTCGCGATCGAGGAACAGCACCCGCAGCAGCTGGCCGGCGGCATCGAGGAGATGCACCGAGATGATGCGGATCGGGCAGGAGCGGCTGAGGGGAGTGGCGGCCATGGCTGGGCTGGCGAACGACACCGCCGTTGAGCCCCGGCGCCGCCAGCGCCGCGCAAGGGTCGCGGAGCGACTCGCGTCAGCCCTTGCGCGGTGCGCAAGCCGGGGCAGGCCGGGTGGCGTGATCGCCAGCACAGAAAATGGGGTTGTCACTCCACAACTGATCTCTGCTGTCGCTCGCCGAAAGTCGAAAAGAGGAATTAAAGACTCGACTGAAGGCCGAGTAGCAGAGCCTGAGGCTTTACAGATCTGCCTTGGCACCAATCCGAGCGCGCTCAAGATGGGCCTCTAGCGCCTTTCTCGTGGCGTATTTGTGCCGGATTCCTACGACCCGCATTATCACCGCACCGACGACCTGCTGGAGATTTGCAATATCAGAATCTGATGGCTCCGCGGATCCGCCGTGGATTATCTTGCTTCGCACATCATACATTGACCCAAGGAAGTGGAAAAGCTTGAGTCGTTCTTCAAGGCCCTCGGATCCGACAAGTAATACCGCACTTTCTGAGACCCCAATGCGAAGTGGCTTCCCGTTTGTGGGATTCAGGAGGCATTCAAGTGCTGTCATGAGCGATAGCACTTGCTGTTGAGGCTGTGAATCTGAATGCGCTCTCCCAGCCCATTGAATAGCGACCAGGATGCGTTCCTCAATTTCCGAGCGAGACCGACTCACGATGATCTCGCTTAGGCTCTCTAATGCGTCTCCATGGCGCTGAAGGAATTGATCATCGATCTTGAAGGGAAGATAGCGGCCCGCCAATGGGAAGTCAGTATTGAATGATCCATCCTCAGAAAAGACGATGCTGCTATACGCAGCCATAGCAAACTCACCCGGCAGCCCTAGTCCGACATATTCAGGTAGATCCTGGGTATAAGGAGTCAAAAATTTCAAGACGCTCAATGCCATTCCAATACTCTGCGATGAACTAATGCGAGCTTGGTTGACCTCAGCGACCGTTTCAGAAAAAGCAAGCGCGTCGAACGCCCCTAGCCTGTCTTCGATCACTTCTCGGCTATGGTCACGCCAGTATTCCTTGTCTTCGTCAGAACACTTAAGAGTTTGAATTGTTTTCTTAGCTCTCTCACTAAGTTGATCGAGCTGGATCTGATCGGCAGACCTAAATGTGATGCCACCAAGATGAAAAGCCTCTACTTCGAGCTTAAGGCCTTGAATTGGCATCACCAATTCACAAATCCCCTTAAACTCCTGAAGGAATTTGATGAATTCCTCCAGGCGTGGATTCAAGGATGCGGGTGTTCCAGTCGACAGCCCAGCCAAGATCTTCCTGAGCTCCGTTGAAATATATTTCTCAGAGAATTTGCCGCGCCATTCGGGCTGGGATGAAAGGTTTGACGTGAGCCCCCGAAACGCTGCCACAGCTTCTGCACCTGATATGACATAACTCTCGCCCCCATTCGAGCATTCAATCATCCCGTCACTCATCACGGTCGCGGGATTGAGCGGCTTGTTCTTGTCCTTGATGGTCGCAACTGCTTTTTGGATGTAGCCGAGATGGTTACCTTGCTTCTTGCATGTCATCTTGAGGCTCCAGTGGCCAGAGGCAAGAATAGACCTTGATCGACTAACAATGAAAACTGCTTATGGATCTCGCACGCCCTTTGAACAGATGTCGTAAGCCAGCCGGCCTCATAGTTATGTCGCTGGGCGGTCTCACTAAAGTTGGCGCTTGTAACCAGGGCTTTGGCCCCTGGCGTTTCCGCATCAGCAATCACCACCTTGGCGTGCTGGTAGCAACGTTCGAGGGAGCTGGTGATCAGGCGTCGGTCCACGTAGGCGTGGGGTTTGGCTGGCCAAGGCCAGACTTCTCGGTTGAACCATGTTGAGATCGTTGCCAGCGGATCAGCGCCCAGGCGATCCTCAATCTGCTTGGGATGAAAGAACAGGTCGACCCGGTTCAGCTGACCATGGGCCAGGCGGTCGGCAATGGAGGCAAACAATTCGCGAAATTCGCTGCTGAGGCCGATGTTGTAGGTGGCGATCAACAGGCTGCAGCGCGCTTCGTTGATGAGCTGATCCACCGTGGCAAACGTGTCGGCGGTTTTGGCATGAAGAGGATCCGGGCCTGACCAGACAAAGCTCCAGGCGTTGCGCTCCTTTTGGAGAGCGTCCTGGGCATCGGCGAGGCGATCCAGCAGTAATGCCATCAAGCGGGGGTGAGCCCCCTCTCGCACCATCTCCACCAGCAGTGACTCGAGCTGCAAGCGGATCGCTTCGCTGTGAGTGGAGAGCAAGCCCTGCCAACTGGTGGGTGTGTAGTTCAGACGCCGGAGATCGGTAGCTACTGCCCGCAGTGTTTGAGCTGGCAGCGTGAGGCTCATGCGTTGATGAACTCCCAGAAGGAGGGATCACCGAATTCGGGATTGGCCGAAACGGTGGGGCTCACCAGTGCTCGATCGAGGAACTCATTGCGGATCTCGCAGGAGGTTTCCGCGATCAGTTCACATCCATGGCAAGCGGCGCCATGGGTGGGACGGATGTCGAAGGGATGGTTGGGGTCGTGCTCGGAGCAGAAGGGATCATTGCTGCAGAGCTGGCCGCGCTCGAAAGCTTTCTCCAGGTAAGACACGATCCGCTTACCGGCTCCGACCAGGCCGCCCAAGGTGCCCTCTGAACCGGAACTACTGGTAAACAACAAGATTCCATAACCGATCTCTTTGTTGGCGTAAATGCGCTCGCGAATCGAGCTGGCGCCATAGCCACACTCCAGCGCCATCTCAGTGATCAAGAGGTGACTGAGGCTGTGCAGCAAGAGGTAGGGAGCTCCTGGGAAGGGGAACTGGACTTCGTCAAGACCGCGAGAAGTGAGCCATTCGTTCTCGAAGGCCTTCGTGAACTGGCCGGCTCGCATGACCACCGGATCACTGGCGGCCCAGGCCTGGATCGTGCCTGGATCGAACTCGATGAAGATCCCTTCCCCCTTGTTTTCATTGGCCGGCACCCAGCGCAGATCATTAGCCAGCGGTGCCCGGCGGTTGACCTTGGTGGTGTCGATCGGCAAGCCACCCAGGCTGCTGGTTCGGGCGGTAAAGCGGGTGAACCCCACCAGGGCCTGAGCCTCCCTCAAGCGGTGCACGAGCAGAACCCGCTTGATGGCTTTGTGGAACCACGCTGGCGGGTTGGGGGGCTGCCACACATCCGCCTCGAACAGACTCCCCTCCGCTGAGCTGGAGACCCCATCCATCGGACCGATCAGCAGTGCCAGTTCCTCATCCTTGGGTTGGGCGACATCGGCGGCTGATCCGCCCCGCTGAGCTTCGATCGTCTGCCAGAGGACTGCTGGATCGACACCGGCGAAAGCGCTCTTCAGCCGCGGGTTGAACTTGATGGCTGCAGACACATCTGCTTCAGCCTCAATCAAGGCGAGGTCGTCCTTGAGTTCAGTGACGCGCTTGGCGAGGGAATTGACTTCTTCCGGAAGGGAGATTACCGAGATTGTTTCGGTGAAGTAGGCGTTGGTGGCCGAACGCACCAGGAGCCGGTTCTTGGTGGGCTCACCATCGGTCTGGCACTTTTCAGGGTCACGGGTGTTTCGGCCAAGCCAGGGCGTGTGCCCCTGACAGAGACCCAGAGGGCTCATTTCTGTGAGGAGGGCGTCGGCAAGCTTGCGGGTCGTTCCACCTTCCGACTGCACGTAGATCTGCGTGAAGTCATTGCCGGTACCGGCCTCGAGTAGATACAAGCGCTCAGTGTTCTTGCAACCGAACTGGCGAAAGCAGAAGTCGCGCCAGCGGATGTCGCTGAGATGGCCGTGGGGACAAGCCATCACGAAGCGAACGGGCACAAGCGGATACTTGCCTTCATCGTCTTGATAGGTGCGCCAGTCCGAGATGCAGCCGTCGTTGAAATGCACCAGAGGCCTGGCCCGGCAGGGGATCCCGAAGGCCATCCGCTCACTCACCTTCTGAGCCACCGACCACTCGGGAAAACGCAGCGCCTTGATCGAACCGCTGATGTTCTTGAGCGGATCCACCTCCTTGGGCGGGGTCCGCAGGTCGACTCGGGCCGCCCCCGTGGCCTGCCGCACCAACTTCAGCAGCCGTGGTTCATGGATCAGATCGCAGCCACGGTCGTTCCAGAAATCCAAACCCCCGATAAGTAGGGAGTAGTCGGGCAGATCGACCATCGCCCCGGGGCCGTAGAGCTGGAGCACCTGGCTCTGGCGCGCCTCGCCGAGGGGCGGGGGAGCAGCTTTGCGGCGGTTGGATGGGGGCATTGGGGTGTTGGCTACCGGGCTCAGTCGTCGGTTGTGATTTCTTCCTTAAAATTCACCATCCGGATCGGTGCGGAGGGTTCCACGTCGCGGAGGCTCCAGTTCGTGGTTAACTGCTTGTAGCCCTCGGCTTGGTAGATCGGGTCGTTGTCGAGGGCGGTGTGAAGGAAGCCTGCCCCGGCACCTTTTTCTTCATGGGTCCAGTACTGCAGCTTGGCCTCTGGCTCCTGGGTCAGCTTCCACCAGGCTTCAAGCAGATCGATCACGTGATCGCGCACTTCGGTGGGGAGGTGTTCGTCGAGGCTGTCATCGGCGGCACCGGTGGCTACGCAGCGATCCTGCAGCGCCTTGGCGATCTGAGCCTTGATGCGCTGCAGGGCGTCTGCCGCCATGGCGCCCTTCGCCCCAGCCAGGGCTGGATCACCGTGGCGTGCCATGGCCACGACAACCCCGGGCAGGCCGCGATCCAGAGCACGGCTGGCAAAGGGGGTACAGCTGGTGGCCTCCACATGGCGGTAGAAGGTCTGGTGCCAGTAGGGGAACAGTTCGAAGTGGGAGCGATCCCGCGGGCGGTTGGGATTGAGCAGCACCAATACCAGGCCGGGTTTGTTCTGCTCCGGGTTCTCGCTCAGCTGGCGGCCGACGCGACTGGTGGCCTGGATGTATTCAGCGGCGGTCTTGGGCTGGTTGAGCACCACCATCAAGCCGAGGCGCGAGATGTCGAGGCCCACCGAAATCATGTTGGTGGCCAGGGCCACATCGAGGTGGTCCTTGTCGACGTAGGGCTTGGAGAGCCGATCTTTGGTGCTGCTGATCTTGGCGGTGTTGACGCGAGAGGTGAGCTCCTGCGGTTCATTGGGACGCTTACGAGAAGCAAAAGGATTGATGAAGCCCTCTATATCAAGGGCTCGGTTTTTTGCAAATTGCTCCAGCTGGGCGCCGAGTTCGTCTTCCAAGATGCTGCGGGTCACGCCCAGCTCCTTGAGGTTGGAGAAGTAGCCCAGGAGCGTCATATAGGGATCAGCTGGGTTGTTGGCACCCATGGCCTTGTTGTCGTTCCAGGCCTTCTGAGCTGCTGCCATCAGGCCCAAGTAGGAGCGCAACAGCACACCCTTGAGGTTTCGGCCTGGCGCTGAGAGGCCTACGTAGAGACGGGCTTGGTCAGGGTCGGAGATGGTGCGGGAGAAGAAGTTGTCATCGCGCTCAGGGCCAGGCGGGGGGAAGATCCGCACCTGGCTGCGGGCGAACAGGGCCTTGATCTGGGCCTCAGCCCGTCGCACGGTGGCCGTTGACGCAATGATCTTGGGGGGCGGGGTGGAGGCGTTCGGCCGCATCAACCCCTCGATCACCGTTTCATAGAGGCCAGCGAGGGTGCCAAGGGGGCCACTGATCAGGTGCAGTTCATCCTGGATCACCAGTTCCGGCGGCAGCAGGCGGCCGTGGGGGATCTTGAGGCCACCGGCGCCTTTCTCGGCCGGACCCCAGAAACCGGCAGCTGCACTCCCTGTAGGCAACTGATAGGTGCTGACGTTGCCGAACAGCGAGGACGTTTTCCCGACCCAAGGGAGGGCGGCGAACTTGTCGATCGTGGCGATCAGGAAGCAGGGCAGACGGCGGTAGATCTGCTCGTCCACCGACAACACTGGCAATGGTGTGCCCTTATGGAAGGGACATGGCCCCATGTGGGCGAATTCCTGCTTGGCCTCAGGAGAGCGGGGTTCGCGGCAGTAGATCTCCAGTCGATCGGGATTCCTCGGGGGCAGCAAGTGAAAGCCTTCCGGCTGGAGGGGGCGGTTGCACCAGGGGCAGGTTTCGATCGGGATCGGCCGATCGCGCTTGCCGGCCTTCCACTTGGTGAGCACGGCATGGGTGGACTGCTGGTCGCTGTCGCCCGGTCCGCCGAGTTTGTTGGGGGTGGCGGCCTTGCCGACCCACATCCCAATCTCGAAGGGCCATTCACCCAGCAGGTAGGGGTCGCTCTTCTCGATTCGCTCCAGGCGTTCGAGCTCCAAGGCGCAGATCAAGGTGGCAGCGCGGCCGAGCTGATCGAGGGTGAGCAGCCGCAGGGTGTAGCGCATCAGCACTGTGATGCCGGCTGATTCGATCCCAGGGCTCTGCAGCCGGCGATGCACCAGGAGGAAAGCCGCTAGGCCCAGATAGGCCTCCGTCTTGCCGCCACCGGTGGGGAAGAAGAGCAATTCGACGGCCTCACGATCCAGCCGGCCTTCTGGGGTGTCTGGTGTGGCAAGCCCCGGCAGATTCATCAGCACAAAGGCCAACTGAAAGAAGCGCCACTTCGGGGCGCGGGTGTTCGGAGCGATACCGATCTGATCCGGAGGCACCTTGGCGCTGAAGGCACTGCGCTGCCGGCTGGCGCAGGCCATCACCAGGTTCATGGTGCGGAAGGCCTCGCGCACCAGGGGATCGGCGAGCAGCTTGATGCCGTTTTCGATGCGCGTGGCGCAGGCTTCTGCCTGGGCCCGGAGTTGCTTGGCTGTTTCGTTCTGAGCTTGGTCGCTAATGGGGTGTTTGGGTTGCTGGGTGATCCATGCCCGGTAGGCCTTCACCATCGGCATCAGCTCCTGGCCGATGCGTTCGCTCCGGGCCAGATCCGCTAGGGCCTCCATGTTCATCGGCACGTTGGTGCCAGGGGGTGGCTCAGGAAGCGTGCGGTAGACCCGGGCTGTGGGTAGCCAGGTGGTGGTGAGGGTGTGGCAGCGGGAGGGATTGTCGTCGGGAATGCCCGAGGCGATCACGGCGACGTTGTGTCCACTCGCGAAGCAGTAGTCGCGCCGGTACTGGAGGGCTGCGAGGCGTTCGTCGGGATCCTTGGCGGCCTGCTGCAGGGCATCGCGACGCGGTGGGAAGCCCTGGGGGCACTGGAGGCTCAGCTCCACCTGGAAGGCAGAAACCGGATCGCGGTGACGGATCTGATTGGTTTTGGGCGGCTCCCGCTTGTTGAGCAGAAAGAGCGACATCGACAGCTGATCACTGGGATAGCCGAGCTTGCTGGGGGCTGGCCGGGCGATCCAGCGCAGGCAGAGACCCTGAGGGCTGGCCTCCAATGGGATGTCTGGGCTGGTGCCCTCGCCGGCAATCGTCAGCGTCACGCTGTGACGCTGAGGGCTGCGCAGCCAGAGCTTCTCGTCGCCGCCATCGGCCGGGGCTGTGTAATCCCCCCAGGAGACAGTGGCCTCGATGGTGGAGCCACGCTCCAGGATGAAGCTCAAGCCGCAGGAGGAGGTAAACCAGCTGCGGCGGGTATTGGCCTGATCAAGGGCATCGTTGGCGTCGTCGTCCTTTTCCTGCTTCTCCAGGCGATGGGTAGCGTCGCTGCTGGGTTCTTCGCCAGCGAGATCAGAGAAGGAGAGCTGCTCATCTGTTGTGGTGCGGCCAGCTTCCTGCTGGAACACATGGGGCACCAGGAAGCCCGTGGTGAACCAGACAGAGGGCGGCTGGGGCAGTTGCTCATGGCGACGGGCAACATCGTCCCAGCCTGGCCCGATCAGATCGCTGTGCAGGGCGGCGACCAGCTGGGAGCGGATGTCGGCGGAGGTGGCCATGGTTCAGGTGCTCTTGCTGGCTTGTTCTTCGAGGGAGCGAATCGCGCTGAGCACAGTTGGCAAAGCGTCCTGACAGATCAGCAGCACCTGCTCAGCGTCCAGATCGAAGTACTGATGGGCGATCACATCGCGGAAACCCATGGCTCCCTTCCAGTCGATGTCCGGGTAGTTGGTGGTCAGCAGGCCAGGCTCAAGCTTCTCCAGCCGCTTGAGCGCCTCCCCCGCCGCGAGGAACTGCATGCAGATGATATCTAGCAGGTCCTGGCCTTCTTCGCCGTCCAGCAGCGCCGGATCGGCGAGCAGGGGCGCAGCCTTGCGCTCGATGCGCTCCAGTGCCTGCCGGAGGGGCGTGAGCAGCACAAGCCGATCACCGCTCATGCGCTGATCCCCTCCCGGAGGATGGCCTGGCGCAGGGCGGGGTTCATCCGCTCCCGCAGCCGCACCAGATCAACCGGGCGCTGCAGCAGCTCCTCCAGCTCCTGCTTCAGGTGGACGGTGGCGTAGGGGGTGAGGGGATCGAGTTCAACCCACACATCCACATCGCTCTGGGCTGTGGCTTCGTTGCGGGCTGTGGAGCCGAACAGGCCGATGCGTTGCAGCTGGTAGCGCTGTCGCCACGCACCCTGGCGTTGACGCAGGAGCGGCAGCACCTGATCGGGGCTGAGAGCAGGCAGGGCGGCTGAGCTGGTCATAACCCCAGACCGATCTGCTCGGCTTGCACGAAGCCAGTCTCGCCGGCCGGGGCCGATTTCGGTGGCCGCCCCCGGCGCTTGGCTCCCGGCGCTGCCGGGCCTGAAGCTTTCTTGCTGCTCTTGCTGTGCAGGCCATGGGCGACCTCTTCTTCGTAGCGCTCGGCATTCAACGCCAGCAGCCTGGCCTGCACGCCATCCCGATCGTTGCTCGGCTCTTCACCAGCAAGATCAGCGAATGAATACTTTTCTTGGTCTGAAATACGGCCAGCCTCTTGCTGGAACACATGGGGGACCAAGAAGCCAGTTGAATACCAGACAGACGGAGGCTGTGGCAGTCGCTCATGACTGCGAGTCAAATCCTTAAAACATGGCCCGATCAAGTCGACCCCAAGAGCAGCCAAGAGAAACTCACGAATTAATGCAGTTGTCGTCATGTCAGCAACAGAGGCAATTCATTGCAATTCAAACTAGCTTTCGCGCATGGCAGGACAATAAGGAATGGATGACATGAATCGAGTGCCTGCATAAAATATGTAAAATGCATCACGAAGCGCCCTTCATGACTAGTGAATAAAGGAATACAGTGTCGCTTCTAGAAAGGCTTCTGGGACTAACTCTGAGCGATGAAGCCCACCTGTCCTTGTTTTTTAAGCCCCTAAAAAGACCAAGGGAACCAAGGTGCTGACTAAGGTCGATTTCAGTAATTGAGTCCAATAACAAGAGAGGCTCGCATTCTACTAACACTGGATAACTACCGGGACTTCCGTAGATACTCGACTGGTTGTCGACCCTAGCTTTCGATATAGCTCGGAGGACACCACGAAGAACCCTGGATCCTGTTACGTAGGGGAAAAGAAGATCACCGGGCGATATGCGTTTTGCTATTCCGGCCCTGTGAAGAGTAAAGCATGCATAAGCAAAGTTGATACCAACTGCCTGAAGCAATGTATCAGGAGAGAAAATACACAGCCATCCTTGACTTCCAGGGGGAAAATAAGATAAGATATCGGCACTTGCATTGATCCGAGGAGAATCAATGTGAGAAATAGCTTTAGAACTATTCATGAAAGATGCTGCCTTGAGCGATTTGATGCTTCTCGGATTCCGATCTTAAATAAGTTTTTACAGGATTTAGGCTGGGTTTATTGGCGTAGTTCTTTGCAGTTTCATGAAGACACTCTAATATATCTTCTTTGAGGCTTTGCGCAAAGCTGAGTCTTTTACTTGTGCCCACCTCTTCAAAGATAAAATCACTATAGCTTACGCTAATGCCATAAGACCCTGCAATTACAATACATAAGTCCTGATAGGCTGCCTTGATCTCAGTGTGGCCTCCGCAATCATTTATTTCATCTGATACTTGTGAAAGCGAGTAACCCTTTTGATTCATTAGCTGTCTCCGGACATCATCAAACCTATCCCATGCATTAGATGCCACCAGGCTTGACTTAGTGAAAGGGAAAGTTTCAAGACAAAGTGTTGGATTATATGTAAAGGCATTTCCAACAAAACTTCCATCTTGCTCGCACCAAGCCTGGTGAACCAGGCTTTGCATAACAGACTTGAAAGACCTGTCTTGGGATTTAAAGATAATTACTTTACTATTGCAGACAGACTGCTTTGGTACATCGATAAATTGCCAGCACTTACGATCGGAATCTCTAGCTTTCACAAAAAAGCTTGTGTGCGCTGCTATTGACATAAACTCCTTGACTCGCTTATCATAGTGCTTCCAAAAAGATTCTTCATGTAGCTGACCCTTGATTTTGGAGCGAATAGGTTCCACCGTTTCTAGGAGATGCTGATATACAATAGGAAACCCCTGAAGATCAGCCAATGAAAGATTGTTTACATTTATGCAGTGCACTAGAGTTTTGCCGCCATTCCATTGATTTAGTGTTGTTCCGCTAAAATAGAGCTCAATTAGCGAAAGGCTTTCAGGAGAGTTATGCCTCAAGTACTCGATAAACTCTTCGCCCACTTCAAAGCCTTTGCCGCGAAGCTCAATCCCACGGAAACAGAGCTTTGGGTTGATTGCCTTAGGTGCATTATAAGCAGAAGATGAATCTGTACTCTTTGATTGCCTCTTAATTGTTTCTTCTTCTATGCAAAAGTCAACAATCTCCAGTTGGGCATCCCCGGGCCAAGGTCGTTTATTTTCAAGCCTAGCTAATGGTATAAACTTCCTAAGAGCAAGCACATTATGGCCTTCGGCAATGCTCGAAGTGTTTATCAATCTTGCAACTCCATGGGTCGATAGTAAGGAGCGGCATCTTAGGTCAAAGTAAAAGCAAATATCAATCCTGCCTGCGTGATCATTGATTTGGGATTTCAGGTATCTTTCGTAGCTCTTATTAAGCGCTCTTGAAATCATAGAGCCCCCGATAAAAGGAGGATTCCCAATTATTACATCAAATCCGGCACTTGAATGACCAAAGACTTCGGGGAATTCATAATTCCAATGAAACGGCATTGCACCACATAAACAGGTACGAAGTCTGGCTCGTATGTCTGCAATATCTTGCTTTGCATCATGGAGTTTTATCGAGTCTTGAAACAGCTGACTGTATATATGCCTTGCTAACTTGCGGTCTGATGCGTTGCCGTGAAGAAGGAACGATGCTGCCAGTAGATCGCCAGCAGTAGCATTTAATTCGTTGCCTCTCGATTGTGCTTTTAGTGCTCTTAGTTTGTCCTCGTAGTCCTCATCAGACCTGCTGTCTCGATGAAACAGATTAATGTGTGACGTCTTGCTCTGGCTGTCAGGACTTTGCTTGGTGAATAGCTCTCCTTGAAGGATCTTGGAGTCCTCAAGAAATCTTTGAATCTCATGTGGATGGATTCCGATAAGCGAATCTCCGCACTTTAAGGCATGATCCAGAAAAGTGAATGGGGCTGACTTGCTAAGGCTAACTAGCCATAGCGAGAGCTTTGCCAGATTGACTGCGAAGGGGTTCTTGTCAACTCCATAAACGCACCTTTGCGCAATAAGCCGCCGAGCATAAATGAGTGGTTCTTCCCCATATGCTCTGCCCCCGATCTGTAGATCTGCTGGCAGACCATTTATATTCCATGCCTCTTCTAGAAGTTCTGCTAGGTAGCGACAGCTTTCGACCAGGAAGGCACCAGATCCCATCGCTGGATCACAAATCCTCAAGGACAATATCTCTTTTTCGTTAGGACTGCTACCAAGTCGACTAATCCAAGGGGCCAATGCTTTGATTATCGCGGCCCGCGTCAAAGAGCGTGGAGTGTAGTGGCTACCACTTCGCCTTCGCTCATCAGTGGGCTGAAATACTAGGCTTTGAGCAGGAAGGGGAGAGGTAAAAAGATTGCGATCGATCCTTGAGTCAAGAGATTCCAGAAGTTGACTTACTGTTTCAGCTTTATGGATTTCCGAGGCAGACTTAGCGCTTAGGCTCGTCTGGGCAAACTGCTCAACGAGTTTCTTGCGATCTTTGCCTGGCGTTAGAAGTAGGTCCGTGAGGTCAACCGTTGTCGTAAGCTGCTTTTTGGAGCCCTGGCCAACGCTCTTGATCCCAATAGATGCACCATCTATACGCTTGACTTCATATCCCATAATCCCTTCGTAAACAGAGCCAATCTGTTCGACATCAAGGGCTCGATAGCTTATTCTCTCCCCATTTACAACCAGTAAGTTGCCTAGTACGGAGTAGACGGCGCCGTCGCTGATCCAAGGCGTCTCTAGCCAAGGGTAAGGCTCAGGATCAAAGAGTTGCCCATGGCGAGCTGGTAGATAATCAGCTGTGGCGCCGCCACCATCAAATACTAAGCGACACAGGCTCATTAGACCTGCCCACGCACCGAAGCGCTGCTCCATGGTGTCAGGAAATTCGGCCGCATCTTGTTGTAGCTGTTCGAAGATGCTACTGACTTTATAGTTCTGCTCGTAGATCGCATCGTTTGGCATCAGTGCCTCGTCTTCTGCGTATAGCAAGAACACGAACCGCATCAGCACAGTGATCAAGCCGCCATAAAGCTGCTCGGGTGCCGTGTCGGGAATGTCTCCAAGTAGAGAACTCCCTTGCTGCTGCGACAGCTGATCAGCCCTTTCAAATCCGCGAAGAAGATCCCATAACGCCGCCAGCACCTGATCTGCCAAGGCATTGCTAACGACTGCCTGGTAGCTGCGGCTCTTGTTGAGCACATCAACCAACCGATATCCATCGGGGTCGAGGAAGACATGACTCTGCCCCAGCAGCAGATCCAGCCCTGAGAACATCAGCCGACCGCTTACCTCTGCGAGATCTTTGAGCGTGAAAGTGAGATGGCCGGAGCTCTCCCCTTTGGGTGCTACCACGAGCCTTAGCTGGCTGCCGTTGAACAGCAACCCTGCCTCGACGCCTGCCTCCCGCAGCAGCCTCTCGAAGCGCTCTTGGGCGCTGGCGCGCCAGTGTTGTTCGCCACCGGAAAACTTTTGATCCAGTGGCGTCAGCAAAGGCAATTCCTGCACCAGAAGCTGCATCCCTTCGCCGCTGGCGGCAGGGACCAGAGCTGTGGGTTGCAGCGTCTCTCCGAGTTCAGGCAATTCCTTGATGTATCCCTCAATCAGGTTCGGGTCGCTCTGAACCTGATCGCTACTCCAGCCCAGGTGATCCACCAGCAACGTCTCGATGCTGGCGAAACCCAGCTCCCGGTCTTCCGCATCAGCCTCTTCATCAGAGCCAAGAGCTTCAAGCGATTCCCGGTAGCGCTCCTGCCGCTCGATCAGCTCACTGCCACTGCGGGTCACCACCCAGCCGGCGTCCTGCATCGCCGCAGGAGCCACCACCAGGCCCACAGGCTGCAGGTAGCCCAGCCACTCCTGGTGGGCCAGGAGTTCGGGATCGCGTTGGATCGTTCGTTTGGCCATGGTTATCCGCTGATCGGCCAGAGGTAGACGAGCCCGGCTGGTTCCAGTCGATGGGTGATCACCCGATAGCTCTCCTGAATCCGTTTCGGTTCGGTGGCCAGCTCCGTTTCGATCGCCTCCAGGCGCCGCTGCC
>NZ_JAGQAY010000011.1:0-80317 GCF_024345355.1 Cyanobium sp. WKJ7-Wakatipu | reverse complement strand
CTGCTTCCGCTTCAACCGGCGTTTCTCAATGGTTGCGATGACGGAACGGATCGCCAATGCAGTCTGCTGCTGCACGCCTTGCACGGAGCGCGATCTCAGGCTTGCGGAGGCTTATGGGTAATCACGTCATCTGAAGGAATCGCGGTCTGCAGGATCACCTGGGCTGAGTCGATGGCTGCCTTTGCCCAGCGCACTCGCTTCAAGGGTGCCAGCGAGTCTGGATTAGCCCAGGCTCGATCCATGTTTGAGAAGGCTTGGCCTGACTTTGTGATCGCTGATGTCGCCCAGCCGCTGGTTGAAAAAGCCGGAATGTACGCAGAAGCGTTCGCCCTGCGCGGCTACGACAGCGTGCAACTGGCTGCAGCCCATCAGCTACATGCGCATTTTGCCCTTCCGCTGACCTTCGCCTGTTTCGACCGACGCCTCAACCAGGCCGCCAAACTCCTGCAGCTAGAGGTGATCCAGTGACACAGGCGCCCAAAGTCACCGCAGCCAGGGCTCGGCGCGCAGCACGGCCCCCAGGGGCAAGGGCCCATACAGGTGGGGAAAGGACTCCCCGCCGCCGGCCTGTTCAAAACGCACCTCCAGAGCGGCGGCTGCCAAGCGCTGGGGATCAATCGTCAGGAGCAGCACCGCCCCGGCAGGCAGGTCGCCATAAAAGTGGGCCGCGGTGGCCTCCACCTGGTGGGCGTTGCTCAGGTGGATGAAGCCCACCTCCTCCAGGGAGCGCCCCCGGGTGGAGCGGCGATACACACCATCGGCCCGGGCCTCCTGCCACTCCTGCCGCAGCGCCAGGTGATAAAGCAAGCCAGGTGAGCGCCAAGGGGTCCGCGCCGCCCAGGGAAACTCCTGCACCGCCGCTAGCTCCGGAGAAGCCAAAAACCGACCCAGCCAGGCCTGGAGCGCCTCCAACTGCGGCTCGGCGTCAAAGCCCGCCGGATCCACCAGGCGGAACTGGCGCACGAAGGGCAGCAGGGCCCAGTCGGCCAGGCAAGGGCGATCGCCGAGCAGCCAGCCTCCGGCCCCCAGTTGCTCGTTCCAGCGGCGCAGGATCGTGAGGCCAGCAACCCGGTTGGTGCTGGCTGGCTCCCCTGGATAGCGATCTGGGTATTTGAAGCGATCGAGATACTGCTTGAAGGGGCCGTCGTTGGCGGCGAGCAGTGAATCCATATCGGCCAGCTCTGCAGGGCTCCAGCCCGCCAACCAACCGAGGGGGTCGCGGCGCTCCAGGGCCCAGCGCATGATTGCCAGGCTTTCATCCAGCACCTGAGCCCCCAGCACCAGCACTGGCACCGTGCCCTTGGCGGAGGCCTCCAGCAGCTCGGGGGGCTTGGCCTTGAGGCTCACCTCGCGCAGCTCCAAGTCCTGGCCAGGCTGCAGGCCCGCGGCAGCTAAAGCCAGCCGCGCCCGGATCGCGTAGGGACAGCGGCGGAAGCTATACAAAATTGGCTGGTAATCAGCCAACGGGGCGCCCACCAAGGTGGTACTCACCCCGCTGGCGGGCCCGCTCCATCTGGCGCTGACGCTCGGCGAAACGCTGCCGATCAGCGTCGCTGAAGCGCTCGATGCAGTGGCGGCAGCTCACCCCGGCCACGTAGCTGGCCAGCGCACGATCGGCAGGTGAAAGCGGCAGGCCGCAGGCATGGCAAACGCTGTGCTCACCGGGCTCGAGCTGGTGGTTGACGGCTACTCGCTTATCAAACACAAAGCACTCGCCGCGCCAGCTACTTAGCGGCTCGGGGATCTCCTCGAGGTAGCGCAGGATGCCCCCCTCAAGATGGTGCACCCCGGCAAAACCCTGCTGCTGCAGGTAGGCCGTGGCCTTCTCACAGCGGATGCCACCGGTGCAGAACATCGCAATCGCCCGGGGCTGGCGCTGCTCAACCAGCGGCCTGAGCTCCCGCTCCACCCACTGGGGAAAATCGCGAAAAGTTGCGGTGCCCGGATCAATCGCACCCTCAAAGCTGCCGATCGCCACCTCGTAGGAGTTGCGGGTATCGATCACCAGGGTGTCGGGGTCGGAGATCAGGGCATCCCACTGCCCTGGGGGCACGTGGGTGCCTACCTCCGAGGCCAGATAGGGACTCACCTGGGGCTCACCCATGGTCACGATCTCGCGCTTGAGGCGCACTTTGAGCCGGTGGAAAGCCTGAATCTCCGAGCGGCTGAACTTGGCTTCCAACCGCTCCAGGCCTGCCACCTGCCGCAGCCGAGCCAGCAGCGCCTGCACGCCAGCATCTGCTCCGGCAATCGTGCCGTTTACCCCCTCAGCCGCCAGCAGGATCGTGCCGCTTACCCCCTCGGCTGCCGCCAGGTCGCCCAGCTCACGCTGCAGGTCTGGCAGGCCCTCAAGGGCGGCGAAGCGATAAAACGCCGCCACCAGCACACTCATCCGCCCACCTGCACGCCGGCGGCGGCCAGGAGCTCCCGGTCGGCATCGACGGCTGGATTGGAGGTGGTGAGCAGGGTGTCGCCATAAAAAATTGAATCAGCACCAGCGAGCAGGCAAAGAATCTGGGCTTCCCGACCCAGCTGCTCGCGGCCTGCACTGAGCCGCACGCGCGCCTGGGGCATCAGGATCCGGGCCGTGGCCACCATCCGCACCAGCTCTAGGGGGTCGACCGGCGGCAGGTCTTCTAAGGGGGTGCCCTCCACCGCCACCAGGGCATTGATCGGCACGCTCTCCGGGTGGGGATCCAGGTTGGCCAGCACCTGCAACAGCCCGGCCCGGTCGTCGTCGGTTTCGCCCATGCCGATGATGCCGCCACAACAGAGGGTGATGCCGGAGCGCCGCACCCGGGCCAGGGTCTCCAGCCGCTCCTGGTAAGTGCGGGTGGTGATGATCCGGTCGTAGTGCTCGGGGCTGGTATCGAGGTTGTGGTTGTAGGCGGTGAGGCCGGCTTCAGCTAGGCGCTCGGCCTGGGAATCGCTCAGCATGCCGGCGGTCACACAGGCCTCCAGGCCCAGCTCGCGCACGCCGCGCACCATCTGCAGCATTGCCTCAAAGGGAGCGCCGTCGCGGATTTCACGCCAGGCCCAGCCCATGCAGAAGCGATGGGCCCCGGCTTGCTTGGCAGCCCGGGCCCGCTCCAGCACCGGCTCCACCTCCAGCTCGGGCCGGCCCGCCACATCGCTGCTGTTGTGCAGCGACTGGGGGCAGTAGGCGCAGTCCTCTTCGCAGCCGCCGGTCTTGACGCTGAGTAGGGAGGCCAGCTGCACGTGGTAGCCGGGGTTGGCGGCGCGGTGCACCTGCTGGGCCTGCCAAAGCAACTCCATCAGCGGCTGCTCCAGCAGTGCCTGGATTTCAGAACGGGACCAGTCGTGACGCGTGATCAAGGCGAGTTCAGCAGGGTTCGACACCACCAAAGCGGCGCTGGCGGCCCTGGTAGTCGAGCAGGGCATCCAGCAGGGCCGCCTGATTGAAATCGGGCCAGAGCACATCGGTGATGTGGATTTCGGCGTAGGCGAGCTGCCAAAGCAGGAAATTGCTGATGCGCCTCTCACCACTGGTGCGGATCAACAGATCCGGATCGCACTCTCCAGCGGTGTGCAGCTCGGCGGCGAGCTGCTGCTCATCGATTGCGGCAGGATCTAGTTCCCCAACCACGCAGCGCCGCGCCAGCCGCTGGGCAGCCCGCACCAACTCGGCTCGGCCGCCGTAGTTGGTGCAAACGTTGAAGTGAATGCCCGTATTAACTGCCGTGCGCTCGGTGGCATCGGCAATCAGGCGCCGCAGACCCTCCGGCAGGGGCTCAAGATCGCCAAGAAAGCGAATCCGCACCTGCTCCTGCTCCAGGGATTGAAGCTCGCGGGCCAGCACCCGCTCAAACAGGGCCATCAGAAAGCTCACCTCCTCGCCAGGTCGGCTCCAGTTTTCGGTGGAAAAGGCGTAGGCGGTGAGGGCGCCGATGCCCCAGTCGCTGCAGAGCCGCAAGGTGCGCTTAAGGGCCTCAACCCCCTCCCGGTGGCCCATCACCCGGGGCAGGTTGCGCTGCTTTGCCCAGCGGCCATTGCCGTCCATGATCACGGCCACATGGACCGGCAGGCGCGCGGGATCTAGGCCAACCGGAACGGGCTGGGAGGCTTTCGCAGTAGTGGTCGCCAGGGCGCGACTCATCCGCGTGATTCCGGCGTGTCCTTTGCCACGCTACGCCCAACAGGCAAGGCCAGGGCCTGGCTTAGCAGGTCGTGCAGACGGCTACTGGTAATTGGCCGCTCCAGGCGGCCCTGACTCGCCAGCGACAGGGTGCCGGTTTCCTCCGACACAACGATCGCCAGGCACTGATCGAAGCGCTCGGTCAGCCCTAGAGCCGCCAGATGGCGGGTGCCATAGCGGTTTATGCCCTGACGGGATAAGGGCAGGATCACACCTGCAGCGACGATGCGGTTGGCCTTCACCAGCACGGCACCGTCGTGTAGTGGCGTGTCAGCGGCGAACAGGTTGAGCAGCAAATCCACCGACAGCTTGGCGTCGAGGCCAATGCCGGGATTCAAGAAGTCTTCGGGGCGCAGGTCGCTGCCCAGATCCACCACGATCAAGCCGCCGCGGCGGGCCTGGGAAAGACGGCCGGCAGCCTCACTCAGAACCGCCACCGATCCCGATCCCAGTTGATCTTGGCTGCGGCTGCCAAACAAAACTCCGATGCGGCCGGTGCCAAGCAGCTCCATCAGCCTGCGCAGCTCCCCCTGCCAGAGAATCGCCAGGGCGAGGCTGCAGGCCAGCACCAGGGCATCAACAAGCTTGCTGGTGAGCGGCAGGTTGGCGTAGCGCTGCACCACCCAGGCCAGGGCCACCAGCAACAAGTAACCCCGTAGCAGCCAGAGGGTGCGGGCTTCGGTGACCCGGCCGAGCACAAGCACGCCCAGGCCGAAGGCAAACAGCAGATCAAGGAGCAAGCGCAAATCGATCAGCCGTAGCAACTCACCCAGTTGCGGCCCGATCACGCGTACTCCAGTTGGTTAACTCACTTTACCGATCTCAACCGAGTTGGCAAAACGTCGTAGCGCAGTAGGTCTTCCGGCTGCTCGCGGCGCTGCACCAAATCAGCGACTCCGTCGTGGACCAGCACCGCCGCTGGCCGTGGGATGCGGTTGTAGTTTGAGCTCATCGAGGCGTTGTATGCGCCGGTGGCAAACACCGCCAACACATCGCCACTGCCAGCTGGCGGCAGGGCCAGATCCTTGAGCAGCACGTCGCCAGATTCGCAGTGCTTACCAGCAACGGTGACGGTTTCGGTGGCCTCGGCCGTGGGGCGATCGGCCAACACCGCCGTGTATTGAGACTGGTAGGTGATCGGCCGGGGGTTGTCGCTCATGCCGCCGTCCACCGAGAGGTAGGTGCGGATGCCGGGGATGTCCTTGCGGCTGCCCACCTCGTAGAGGGTGACCCCGCCGCTGGCCACCAGGGAACGCCCCGGTTCACAAAGCAGACGGGGCAGCTCCAGCCCCCGCTCCTGACAGGCCGCCGCCACCGCCTCGGCCACGGTGCGCACCCACTCACTGATGCTCGGCGGATCGTCGCTGGTGGTGTAGCGAATACCCAGGCCACCGCCCACGTTGAGATCAACCACCGGGTGACCCAGGGAGCGGGCCAAGGCCAGGGCATCGGCCATCACGCCAGCTAGGTCGCGATGGGGCTGGAGCTCGAAAATCTGGGAGCCAATATGGGCGTGCAGTCCGGTGAGCTGGGCCCAGGAACAGGTCGCCAGGTGCTGCAGCACCGCTTCGAGCTGGTCGGGATCGAAACCAAACTTGCTGTCGAGGTGGCCGGTGCGGATGTACTCATGGGTGTGGCACTCAATACCCGGCGTAAACCGCAGCATCAGCTGCACCGGTCGCTGCAAGTCAGGGGCCAGGGCAGCCAGCAGCTCAAGATCGCGCCAGTTGTCGGCCACCACCGTCACGCCCTGCTCAGCTGCGAGGGCCAGCTCTTCGCGGCTCTTGTTGTTGCCGTGCAGCACGATGCGTTCCGCCGGCATGCCCCCCTGCAGGGCGGTGAGCAACTCGCCAGCAGAAACCGCATCAAGCCCCAGGCCTTCGGATGCCACCAGGGCAGTTATGGCCAAGGAGCTATTCGCCTTGGAGGCGTAGATGGCTAGGGCATGCCCTGGGTAGTGCTCGGCGAGGGCTTCCCGGTAGGCCCGGCAGGTGCCCCGCAGGGTGGCTTCATCGAGCACATATAAAGGTGTGCCGTAATCGCGAGCCAGGTCGCTCAGCAGGCAGCCACCAACCACCAGGCGCCCCTCACTGTCTAAGGCAGTGGTGAGGGGGGTGAGATTGCGATTAGGACTATGGGGATCCCTATCGCGTTCAAAGGGATTCAGCAGCGCAACGGGCTCATGGGAGGTCAGCATGACTGTGGCCGCGCGGGTCAAGTGAGCATGAATGTAAGGAACTACTTGGCGGCGCTGCACCTGACAGCCCTGGCTCCTGAGCACCTGGAGGCCTGCTTAAACCTCGACCAGGCCAGCCTCGGCGGCCTGTGGAACCGCGCCCAGTGGCAGAGCGAGCTGGCGGAGCAGCGGCGCCCCGGGGTGGGTCTTTGGCAAGGGCAGCAGCTACTCGCCTTGGCTAGCGGTTGGCTGGTGGTAGATGAACTGCACATCACCGTGGTGGCGGTGGATCCCGAGCAGCGGCGCCGGGGCTTAGGCCAGCAGGTGCTGAAGGCCCTGCTGCTGGAGGCCGGGCAGCAGGGAGCCCTGCACGCCACCCTGGAAGTAAGCCCGGCAAACACTGCGGCAGTGGCCCTATACCGACGACTGGGCTTCCGTGATGCAGGAGTGCGTCGCGGTTACTACCGCAATGGCGAAGACGCCCTGATCCAATGGCTGCGGTTATCTGACATGAATGATGCGTAGCCATGGTGTGGATAACCGGCTTTTCTTATTGCTAATGACCGGCAATTCAGCAATTTGCATTGTTGCCTTCGAACGCCTTAGAGCCAGCCACCGCAGGGGATCTGCCTTTGATGCGGCGTAAACCACACCTCACCTGTTAACCCTGGTAGCTTGGAAGCACTTGCACCAGGCCTAGGCCCATGTTCGAGCGGTTTACCGAGAAAGCCATCAAGGTGATCATGCTGGCCCAAGAGGAGGCCCGCCGCCTTGGCCACAACTTTGTGGGCACCGAACAGATCTTGCTTGGCCTGATCGGTGAGGGCACTGGCGTTGCCGCCAAGGTGCTCAAGTCGATGGGGGTAAACCTCAAAGATGCCCGCGTTGAAGTTGAAAAAATCATCGGCAGAGGCTCCGGCTTCGTCGCCGTGGAGATCCCTTTCACTCCTCGCGCCAAGCGAGTGCTTGAACTCTCCCTAGAAGAAGCTCGCCAGCTTGGTCACAACTACATCGGCACCGAGCACCTGCTGCTTGGCTTGATCCGTGAGGGTGAGGGTGTAGCTGCTCGGGTCCTGGAAAACCTTGGCGTTGACCTAGCCAAGGTGCGCACCCAGGTGATCCGCATGCTGGGCGAAACAGCCGAAGTCGCCGCCGGTGGCGGCAGCGGCAAGGGCTCCACAAAAACACCAACTCTCGATGAGTTCGGCAGCAACCTCACCCAGCAGGCCGCCGATGGCAAGCTCGATCCGGTGGTGGGTCGTCAGAACGAAATTGAGCGGGTAATTCAAATACTTGGTCGTCGCACTAAGAATAATCCGGTCCTAATTGGCGAACCAGGCGTAGGCAAAACAGCCATCGCAGAGGGCTTGGCTCAGCGGATCAATTCTGGTGATATTCCAGACATCCTCGAAGACAAGCGAGTCCTCACCCTGGACATCGGCCTGCTGGTGGCAGGCACCAAATATCGGGGTGAATTTGAGGAACGCCTCAAAAAAATCATGGAGGAGATTCGCAGCGCCGGCAACGTGATCCTCGTGATCGATGAGGTTCATACCTTGATCGGCGCAGGTGCAGCAGAAGGTGCAATCGATGCCGCAAACATTCTCAAGCCTGCCCTCGCCCGGGGCGAACTTCAGTGCATCGGTGCCACAACCCTTGATGAGTACCGGAAACACATCGAGCGCGACGCGGCCTTGGAGCGTCGCTTCCAGCCGGTCATGGTGGGCGAGCCTTCAGTTATCGACACGATCGAAATTCTGCGCGGTCTCAAGGATCGCTACGAAGCTCACCATCGCCTCAAGATCGCCGATGAGGCACTGATTGCGGCAGCCACCCTGGGCGACCGCTACATCTCTGATCGCTTCCTTCCAGACAAGGCAATCGACCTGGTTGATGAGGCCGGCAGCCGAGTGCGGCTGATGAATTCCAAGTTGCCGCCGGCGGCCAAGGAAGTCGATAAGCAGCTGCGCGCTGTCCAGAAAGACAAGGAACAGGCCGTGCGCGAGCAAGACTTCACCAAGGCTGGTGAGTTGCGCGATAAGGAAGTAGAGCTGCGCGAGCAGATTCGCTCGATCCTGCAGACCCGCAAAGATGAAGAGCCAGCATCCGAGGCCGTGGCCGCTGAGGCCGGTAGTAGTGCACCCGTAGCGGTTTTTGAAGGCGCCGCCGAAGGCGATCGCACGCCCATGGTTACGGAGGAGGACATCGCCCACATCGTTGCCTCCTGGACTGGTGTGCCTGTTCAAAAGCTGACTGAAAGCGAGACAGCCAAGCTGCTGAACATGGAGGAGACCCTCCACCAGCGTTTGATTGGCCAAGACGAAGCCGTTAAGGCCGTGTCCCGTGCCATCCGCCGGGCCCGAGTGGGGCTGAAAAATCCCAACCGCCCGATTGCCAGCTTCATCTTCTCCGGCCCCACCGGTGTTGGTAAAACCGAGCTCACCAAGTCGTTGGCGGCTTACTTCTTCGGCAGCGAAGAAGCCATGATCCGGCTTGACATGTCCGAATTCATGGAGCGCCACACGGTCAGCAAGCTGATCGGATCCCCTCCCGGCTACGTGGGCTTCAATGAAGGTGGCCAGCTCACCGAGGCTGTGCGCCGTCGTCCCTACACCGTGGTGCTATTCGACGAGATCGAAAAAGCTCACCCTGATGTGTTTAACCTGCTGCTGCAGTTGCTCGAAGACGGTCGCCTGACCGACTCCAAGGGCCGCACGGTGGACTTTAAGAACACCCTCATAATCATGACCTCGAACATTGGTTCAAAGGTGATTGAAAAGGGCGGCGGCGGCCTTGGCTTTGAGTTCGGCGGTGGTGATGCAGACGAAACCAACTACAACCGCATTCGCTCGCTAGTCAACGAGGAGCTGAAGCAATACTTCCGCCCCGAATTCCTCAACCGCCTCGACGAAATCATTGTCTTCCGTCAGCTCAACCGCGAGGAAGTCAAAGACATTGCCGAGATCATGCTCAAAGAAGTGTTCGGCAGGATGTTGGAGAAGGGTATTTCCCTATCCGTTACTGAAGCCTTTAAGGAACGGCTGGTCGAGGAGGGCTACAACCCCTCCTACGGCGCCCGTCCTCTACGCAGAGCAGTGATGCGGCTGCTTGAAGATTCGCTGGCTGAGGAATTCCTCACCGGACGGATTGGCGATGGCGACTCCGCCCTGGTGGATGTCAATGAGGACAAGCAGGTATTTATCCGCAAGCAGGCAGCCCTGCCGGCCGAGCCGGAATTGGCTGCGGCTGGAGTTTGAGGGGATTCGGGTCTACCCCGTACCATCACTTGGGGATGAAAGCAGCAGCGGGATGAGCAACTCCCTGAGCCAACACGCAATCGCACCTGCAGAGGTGTTGAGGGGCCCTGGAGCGTGGCTCCAGGGCATCCCCCGGCTTGCAGCCCTGGGCCAGCGCCCACTGGTGCTAGGTCGCAGCGCCGTAACAGCCCAGCTGAGGCAGCAACTGGTTGCCGACCTACACCAGGCTGGGCTCCAGCCCCACTGCGCCGAGTTGCAGTTCGACTGCTGCGAAGAAGACCTGAAAAAGGTCTCTGCGATTTGTCAAAAGCAAGGCTGCGATGCAGTTGTGGCCATTGGTGGCGGCAAGGTGCTCGATGCCGGCAAGTTGCTTGCCCACCGGCTGAGTCTGGCCTGCATCACCGTGCCCACCAGTGCGGCCACCTGCGCGGGCTGGACTGCCCTGGCAAACATCTATTCAGTTGAAGGTGCCTTTCTGGGCGATGTGGCCCTGGCCCGCTGCCCAGATCTGCTGATCTTTGACCACGACTTGGTCCGCCAAGCCCCAGCCCGCACCTTGGCAAGCGGCATCGCCGACGCCATGGCCAAGTGGTACGAGTCGTCGGTGAGTAGTGGCGCCAGCGGCGATGGCCTGGTGCAGCAAGCGGTTCAGATGGCCCGGGTGCTGCGCGACCAACTCATGCTGGAAGCTGAATTTGCCCTCCAGGATCCCCACGGCGCCGCCTGGGAGCGGGTAGCTGAAGCCTGCGGGCTCAGCGCTGGCTTGATCGGCGGTATTGGGGGAGCCCGCTGCCGCACCGTGGCTGCCCATGCCGTTCACAACGGCCTCACCCAACTGGAGGCCAGCCATGGCCGCCTACATGGCGAGAAGGTGGGCTTCGGGATCCTGGTGCAGCTGCGGCTGGAGGAGGTGCTCGGCGCCAACCAGCTCGCCGGCCAATCCCGGCGCCAGCTGCTGCCCCTGTTCCGCAAGCTCGGCCTGCCGGTGAGCCTGGAGGAGCTTGGTCTGGCTGAGGCAGGCCTGCACCAGCTGCAGCAGGCCTGCGCCTTTGCCTGCCGCGATGATTCCGATCTGCACCACCTGCCCTTTGCGGTAGGGCCCAACGACCTACTGGCCGCCTTGGTGAGCACCTGCAGCAGCGAGCGCCAGCCCGCGTGAACAGCGAGCCCACAGCCCAGCAAGCCCTGGTGGCGGCAGCGGCCAGCAGCCTGCTGGATCCCCAGGGCAGGGCCCTGGCAGCGCAGGTGCAGTGGTGGCCCCTGCCTGAACTCGGCGAGGAGGGGCCCTGGCCTGTGGCCGTGCTGGGCGAAGGGCCACCGGTGTTGCTGCTGCATGGCTTTGATAGTTCCTTCCTGGAATTCCGGCGTCTGGCCCCCCTGCTGGCCAGCGGCGTGCAGCTATTCATTCCCGACCTTTACGGCTTTGGCTTCTGCCCAAGGCCCACCGGCGGCGATTACAGCCCCAGTGGCGTACTGCGCCACCTGGAGGTTTTGGCGGGGGAAATTGGCAGCCGCAATCCCGCCCCCCTCGGCCTGATCGGCGCCTCGATGGGTGGCTCGGTGGCGGTGGAGCTGGCCCGACGCCTGCCCGAGCAGGTGAATCGGCTAATGCTGCTGGCTCCCGCCGGCCTAACTGGCCGTCCCATGCCCCTGCCACCCCTGCTCGATGGCCTGGGGGTGCGCTTTCTGGCCCTACCAGGGGTGCGCCGGGGCCTTTGCCGCACCGCCTTCGCCGATCCGGACGCCGCCGTGGGAGCTGCCGAACTGGAGATAGCCTCGCTGCACCTACAAAGCCCTGGCTGGGCTGATGCCCTGCGGCGCTTTGCCCGCTCCGGTGGCTTCGCCGGCGGCGGCGCCCCCCTACCCAACCAACCAATCTCGGTGCTGTGGGGCGCCAATGACCGCATCCTGCGGGCACCCCAGAAGCGGGCGGCCCTGGCCCTGTTAGGAGAGCGGGTGCGGGAGCTGGATGCCTGCGGCCACCTTCCGCACCTCGACCAAACCGCCACCGTCGCAGCCACCTGGCTCGGCGCCCCTTCCCAGCAATGAGCAGCAGCGACGACAAACCAGGCGGGCCGTTGATGCAGCTGCTGGCCCGCGGCCTGCAGCTCTGGGTGCGCCAGCAGTGCCAGTCCATCGGCAGCCTCGATATCCAGCTGCAAGGAACTGGCCTGCAATTACTGCGCGGTCGCCTGGCCGGAGTGCAGCTGCTGGCCCGCCGGGTGATCTACAGGGACCTCCACTTTGAGCTGGTGGAGCTAAGTAGCGGCCCCATCGAGGTGCACAGCGGCAACCTGCTCAAGGGCCAACCGCTGCAGCTGGAGCGGGCCTTCGAGATCCAGGGCCAGGTGAGCTTCACCGCCGACGGCCTCACCCGCTCCCTCAGCGCCCCCCAGTGGCGCGCCTTAGGCGATGGCCTAGGCGAAGCCCTGCTTGGCATCGTGCCCTTGGTGGAACTGCGCATGTGCCGCGACAACCTGGTGTTTGCAGCCCGGGCCCTCGGCACTCCAGACCTGGTCGAGCTGGCCACCACCGTTGTGGCAGCCAGAGGCAGCATCGAAATCCTCTCCGTAGACGGCAAAGTCAGCAGCAGGCTGCCTATGGATCCCAGCATCCACATCAGTGATGCCCGCATAGAAGCAGGCATGGTGCAGCTGATTGGCACAGCCCAGGTGAGCCCTTAGCCCTGCACTAGCCCTGCAAAAGCGGCAACACCAGGGTTACCAGCGAGTAAACCACCGCCGGCACAAACAGATAGCTGTCGATTCGATCCAGGATCCCGCCATGGCCAGGGATGGCATCACCGGAATCCTTTAGGCCTGCATCGCGCTTCATCATCGATTCGGTGAGATCACCAACCAGGGCAAACAGGGCCACCACCGCCCCGAGCACCGCACCGATCAGCCAGCCCCAGCTCCAGCCGATCAAGGTGCCGCCGAAAGCACCCACCGCCACAGCACAGGCCACCCCGCCCAGGGCACCCTCCACCGTTTTGCCAGGGGAGATTGGCGAAAGCGGATGGCGCCCCAGCCGGCGGCCGATCACGTAGGAGCCGATGTCGGTGGCAACTATCAGGAAGCAGGCCAGCAGGGTTAGGGCGAGCCCGGCGCTGGCGGGCCATGGCTGGCCGGCCAGGTTGGGCGCCAGAGCGTCGCCGGCCAGGTCGCGCAGACGTATCCAATAGCTGGGCAGAAAACCCAGATAAAACAGCCCGAAAATTGAAGCGGCGATGTCGGCGATGGTGCCGGTGACCGGCTGCAACAGCAGCCAGCCGCAGATCACCGCCCCAGAGGCCGGCAGCACCGCTGCAGCCACATCCCCGGCAAACCAACCGCCACCCACTAAGCCACTGCCACTGGCCAGCTGGGTGGTGACCAGCAGCAGCTGCACCGCCACCAGGGTGGTTTTGGTGGCGGGCCGGATCCCCTTGAACTGGGCCATCCGGAAGAACTCCAGCAGCCCCAAGTGCACGATCACCCCTACGGCCACCGTGAACCACCAGCCGCCAAGCATCACCACCACGAAGCCAAAGCCCCCAGCCAGCCAGCCGCTCAGCAGCCGGGGCAGGGAGGTGGCGGTGCGGGGTTTAGCTGGCTGGCGAGGGGGTATCAACACGCGGCGATCAGGAGGGCTCAGAGCTAGCTGAGCGCTCGGCAGCAATCAAAAACAGTGGTTCAGCCGCAGCCAATTTGGCCTGGCTGCCGCGCCGTTGCATGCGGTGGACGGTGGCCTGCACCACCTGCACATCGCGAGCCGCCAACTGGCCCAGGATATCGGTGGCATCCACCAAGCCCTCCAGGCTGGCGGTGCTGATCACCAAGCGCCCGCGGGGCACCAGCGCTTCCCATACCGCCAGCAGCACATCACCCAAGGGCCGTCCCACCTCCAGCAGCACCCGATCTGGGTGGGCGGGCAGCTGGTCCAGATCATCGGGCGCAGCGCCAGCGTGAATGTGCAGGTTGGTGATGCCAAAGCGGCGTCGGTTTTGCTCCAACAACTCGATGGCATCGGGGTCGCGCTCGAGGGTATGCACCGCACCCCTGGGCATCAGCCGGGCGATTTCCAGGGCCAGGGCACCGGTTCCGCCGCCCACATCCCACACCAGGGAATCGGCGCGGGGGCGCAGATGGGCCAGCAGCATCACCCTCAACTCCATGGGGGTGGGGCTGAAGCCCGGAGCATCTTCAAAGGCACTATCCGGCAGCCCAGGGGTGACGAAATCCCACTGGTAGGTCGGCTGCTGGGAGGCTTGGCCTAGGTCGGCCGCGGCATTGGAATCCATCGGCCTCCTATCCGGCCACAACCTTCACCGTATCAGCGATCTGGCCTGGCCAAAGGTGCTGCTGCTGCCGCAGCCAGGTAGCCCTAGCCAGATCGATCCGCTCGCCGGGCACCAGAAGGGGAATGCCGGGCGGATAGGGACACAGGGGTTCGGCGGCGATCCGTCCAGCTGCCGCCGCCAAAGCCACGACTTCCGCCGGAGCGCGCCAGGCCTCGGCCAGGGGCAGCTCCGGCTCCGCTACCAGCGGCAGCGGTGGCGCGCTGAAGGGTGGCAGGGGTGGTCCCCCCAGGGCACGCCGCAGGCGCAGCAGCTGGTGAGGCAGGCGCCAAAGCAGCCCAGGGGGCGGCGCCATACCTAAGCAAAAAGTGAGCGCCCCCGGTTCAGGCAACTCGGCGATCACACCCCGCTGCAGCAACCAGGCATCGGCCTCCAGCCCATTGATTCCCATGGCAGCGGTGTGCAGCACCAACCGCAGCGGGTCGTCATTTGCAACCAGGGGCAAGCCCAGCGCACGGCAGCGGCGCTGCAGGCGCTCGCCGCAGCGCCATGCCGCTTGCCAGCGGCGCCGGCCCGCCGAGCTGGTGAGGTCATCGAGGGCAGCTGCTGCGGAGGCCAGCAGCAGGGCGCTGGGGCTGGAGGTCTGCAGCCACAGCAGGGCCCGGACCACGGCATCGCGATCAGCCCTGCCGCCCTGCAGCAGCAGGGCGGCGCTCTGTGCCAAACCGCCGCCAGCCTTCTGGCCCGAGAGCACCACCAGGTCGGCCCCGGCCGCCAAGGCCTCGCCGCGGCCGTGGGCTTGATCGACCAGTACGGGTAGCCCACGGCCGTGGGCCAATGCCACCAGGGCCGGCAGCTCGGCGCGCTGGCCCTGGTAGCTCGGCGACACCAGCACCAGGGCCGCCAGGGGACCGTCCTGCTCGGCTGCTGCAAGCACCACCTCGAGATGGGCTGGACCCGGTGGCAGCCACAGGCCGCTGGCAGGATCGAAGGGCAGGTCAAACAGCACGGGCCGCAGCTGGCCCAGCACGCAGCCGTGCAGCAGGGAGCGGTGCAGGTTGCGGGGCAGCAGCACCCGGCTGCCAGGGGGAGCGAGGGCTAGCAGGGCTGCCTGCAGCAGGCCACTGGCACCATTAACACCAAACCAGAGCGCCTCCGCTCCAAGCTGGGAGGCACAACGCCGCTGAGCATCAGCGACGGCGCCGGTATCGATCAGGGGACCACCCTGCTCCGGCAGCTCCGGCAGATCCCAGCTGCCCGGCCGCTGGCGCAGCAGGCGCCGCAGGGCAGGAGACAGACCCCGACCACGGCCGTGGGCCGGCAGATGCAGCGGCAGGCCCATGGAAAGAGGGATGGCGTTAATAGAGTCTGCTCAACTAGCCGCTGCCGTGACTTGACCAACGCCGAAGCTGCCAGCGAGCTGGGTTACGACCCAGGCAGAGACCTGCGCTGGTTGCTGTTGCGCCCCTGGGTGCTGATAGCCCGGCTGCTCGTGGTGATCTGGCAACTGTCCAGCCTGGCCCTGGTGTTGGTGGTGCAGGGGAACAGCAGCAATGCCCAGGTGCAGCAACGGCTGGGAAGGCGCATTCTGACCACGCTCACGGACCTGGGCCCCTGCTTCATCAAGGTGGGCCAAGCCCTTTCCACCCGGCCCGATCTGGTGCGGCGCGACTGGCTCGAACAGCTCACCCAGCTGCAGGACAACCTGCCCGCCTATCCCCATGGGATTGCGCTGGCAACCATTGAGCAGGAATTGGGCGCCCCGGCCGACCAGCTATTTGAGGTATTCCCCGACTACCCCGTAGCAGCAGCCAGCCTGGGCCAGGTCTACAAAGCGCAGCTCGCTGATGGCCACTGGGTGGCCGTCAAGGTGCAACGCCCCAATCTGCCCACCATTCTGCGGCGGGATCTAGTGATCATCCGCCTGTTGGCTGTGCTGAGTGCGCCGCTGCTGCCACTCAACCTGGGCTTTGGCCTCGGCGACATCATCGATGAATTCGGCTCAACTTTGTTCGAGGAGATTGATTACCGGCTCGAGGCCAATAACGCCGAACGATTTGCCGATCTGTTCGCCCGCCAACCAGAAGTGACCGTGCCGCGGGTGGAGCGACTGCTATCCAGCCAGCGGGTGCTCACCACCCAGTGGATCAATGGAACCAAGTTGCAGGAACGCCAGGCGCTGGAGGCTCGCAACCTGGACCCCTCGGCCCTGATCCGCACTGGCGTGATCGCCGGGCTGCAGCAACTGCTCGAATTTGGCTACTTCCACGCTGATCCCCACCCCGGCAACCTGTTTGCGCTCTCCGGCAAAACCGGCCCCCTGGGCCATGTGGCCTATGTGGATTTCGGCATGATGGATTCGATCAGCGACAGCGATCGCCTCACCCTCACAGGTGCCGTTGTTCACCTGATCAATAGGGATTTCACCGCCCTCGCGGCTGATTTCGTCAGCCTGGGTTTCCTCAATCCCCGGGCCGATCTCGAGCCAATCATTCCTGCCCTTGAGGAGGTGCTTGGTGGCGCCCTAGGCGACAACGTGGGCTCCTTCAACTTCAAAGCCATCACCGATCGCTTTTCGGAGCTTATGTATGCCTATCCCTTTCGTGTGCCGGCTCGCTTCGCCCTGATCATCAGGGCGGTAGTGAGCCAGGAGGGCCTGGCCCTGCGGCTTGATCCCAGCTTCAAGATCATCAGGGTTGCCTATCCATACGTAGCCCGTCGCCTGCTGTCAGGCGACACCAGTGAGATGCGCGAAAAACTACTTGAGGTGCTCTTTGATCGAGAAGGACGCCTGCAGCTTGAACGACTAGAAAATCTATTGGCGGTTGTGGAGAACGATTCCACTAGTCCCGACTTGCTTCCAGTTGCGGGAGCTGGCCTGAAGCTGCTTCTGGGGCCAGAGGGCAGCAGCCTGAGGCAACGGCTCCTGCTTACTCTGGTTCAGGGCGATCGCCTGCACACAGACGATTTGCGAGCCTTGATGGGCCTGATGGGACGTACTTTTTCACCTCGCAAGTTGGTGAGTGGCATGCTGGCGAAACTCACGTTGCAACCCGCTTAAACCATAGACATACTTAAACAATGGTCTCAAATATTAGACTTAAACAATAGATATTTCAACCAACCTGAGGGATCGTCATCCAGCAGAAGGTAATTGCAGTACCACCCAACAGAACCACCACTAGGGGCCAGGTATCGTCAAGGCGATTTAGATGCAGCAATAACGCTTGTTTCTCAGCGGGATCTTCAATCGATTCCATCACGGCATAGCGTCGTCCAATCCATAGAACCAACACAAATGCCGTCAGAGTAACTACGTAAGCAACGACGTACACTTGATCAAGGAAGGTAAGAAAGGGCAAATCAGGCAAGTTGTCACGATAGGTTTGCTGTAGAAAAACCAGGGTAAGGAGCACAGTGACCGGGATACTGGCACGAGCATCCTGCTCATCAGGGCGCACCTTAAATACCAACAACACCATGGCCATCAATACGGAGAGGGGCAACAACAATCTCCAGAAAGACGACCACGAAGAGGTGCCATAGGAAATCTCAAAGAGGATTTGGCTGTAGTCGTTTTCTTCGCCACCAAGCCCAAAATTCGTAGCGTAGTGGTGCCTGTATTCCGCAATCGACCAGCCGGTATTTAGCCAGCCAATAATGCGTGCATAGAGACCCATGCCGCTGTTGCGTATCTCTGGAATTAAACGGAGATTTTGATAGCTAAGCTGGCCGTCTATATCGTTAGCCTCAATCACAAGTGGCAGGCTTATACTCATGAAAGGATAGTGCCGAAAACTAGCCTTGTCTACATAATAACGACCCACATAGGTAAATAATTGATAGTAACTACCATCTGCAAGCCGCGCGGGAACATTGCCCACCGGCCTAAGACTTGAATCCTTGTCAGAAAGCAGGGTGTTAAGAACAATAAACATACTCGAAATATCTCCACCGCGAGCCTCCACATAGCGCTGCATAGGCTCCTCCCAGCGCAGCCAAACATAGCCATTACTCGAATAGGTTGGCACCGTTAGATCAAGCTCATAATTGCTAGTTGAATACACTCCTACTTCTACCTTGTATTGGGCTCTCTCAAACTCAGCCCGATCCACCCGTTCCTCCCCGGCGCTGAGCTGGTCTCCCCGCATGGCGCTCCACACACCAAGGGCAGGCTTTTCGCCGAAGGGCAAGGTGGTGAGAGCACGGGACGCGGAGGAGAGACGCAAAGAGTCGCGGCTTAGCACTGGGCTCACATCAATGCGCCCGATCCCCAAAATTGCCAGGATGGCCGCCAGAACAACGGCAACCATCGCCAGCACGTTCCAAGGCCTTTGCCTGCGCTTACCCATGCCCAACCGCTGCAGTTTGCTGAAGTTAAGTCCGAAAGCCGGTTGGGGGCGAGTGGGCACCGCAGCGGCTTTGGCCTTGACGCTGAGCCTGCCTGCCCTGGCATCAACAGAAATGGTGCTGGGGCAGTCGGCGGCCCTCAGCGGCCCCTCCGGCATGCTCGGCAGCGAATACCGGGAAGGGGCTCTGGCCTATTTCGCCGAAGTGAATCGCCAAGGTGGCGTCCATGGCAAGCGACTGAAGCTGCTGAGCCTCGACGACCGCTACGACCCACCTCTCACCCTGCGCAACACCAAGCAGCTGGTTGAACGCGACAAGGTGTTTGCTTTATTTGGTTACGTGGGCACCCCCACCGTCAAGGCAGTGTTGCCCTTGGTTGAGACACAGAAAATTCCACTAATAGCTCCACTCACCGGCGCCCAGCTGCTACGCCAGCCCCATCGCCCCATGGTGTTCAACCTACGTACCAGCTACCACATGGAAATTGACCGGATGGTCGACTACCTGGTGCGCAGCGGCCGCCATCGCGTTGCGGTTGTCTATCAAAACGATGCCTTTGGTAAAGACGGCCTCAAGGGATCTCTCAAGGCCTTGAGACGCCATGGCCTCAAGCCAGTGGCCACTGCCAGCGTTGAGCGCAACTCAAACCAAACCGGCGGGGCAGCCAGCATGGTGCAAAACGCCAATGCCAACGCGGTTCTGGTGATAGCGGCCTACCCGAGCTCGGCCTCCTTAAGCCGCGAGATGCGGCGGCGCGGCAGCACAGCCCAGCTGATGAACGTGTCGTTTGTAGGTACCAGCGCCCTGCGGGCCTCGCTGCAAAGCCATGAGGCCAGTGGCATTGGCGTGGCCCAGGTGGTGCCTTTCCCTTGGAACGAAAGGGTGCCAGTGGTGAAGGAATACCAGAAATTAATGCGCCGCCAGCAGGCCAAACCCCAATTCGGCTTCATCAGCCTCGAGGGCTTCCTTGCCGCCAAGATGACGGTGGAAGGCCTGCGTCGGGCCGGGCCGGCGCCAACCCGCCAACGCTTTGTGACCGCGCTTGAAACGATGCGCGATTTAGACCTTGGCGGCTACCGGGTGCAACTGGGTCCCCAGGACCACAACGGCAGCAGCTTCGTCGAACTCACCTTCCTGGGTTCCCAGCGCTGGGAACCGTGAGGGCCTAGGGTCTCGGCCACCCAGACCAGTCTCAGCAGATGGCCAGCCTGCCCCTCGACGCCATGGACAGCAGCGCCCTGCCGGACGGCTGGATGTATGCCGACCTCGATGCGAGTGACATCCTGCTGGAATATGCCCAGATCATCCAGCCCCCCTACCTAGTAGCTGGTGTGGGCCTGGCCATCGGCGTGCTCTGCGGGCTCACCTTCGCCAAATTGGTAGAAAACAAGCTGGAGGGCTGGAAACAGGATCGCCTGCCCCTGCTACCGCTTGGCAGTTTTGCGGTCACCCTGCCTTACTTCGGCGTGGTGATCGGCATCACCCTGTTTATTGGCGGCAGCCTGCAGGTATTCGGTTTCTCGGCGGGGGTTGCCCTGCTGGTTTCTTTTGTGTTGTCGATTGCCACAGCTGGCGCCCTGTGGGTGCAGCTGGAAAGGCTTATGGCTCAGGTAGAAGCAGGCACCTTCAGCGCAGTCGACTTCGACAACTTCGATCAGTTTTTCTAATTTTACTACTTAAAAAGACATCGGCTTGCCCCTGAAATAAGCGGCAAAATCAAGATAATCACCAAAAGGATATATACATAGCTGCCATATCATCGCTTGAATTGGTTCAAAAATTCCCCAATTAAACCTAAATATTTCATCCCACCATCAGCCGGAGCAAAATTATGGCAAGTGAGCCTTCAAACCAGACAAGCGCTGGACCCGCCGACATGCTGCGCGAGCGTCTAACTAGCGGCAGGGGGCGACTAGCGGTAATTGCTGCTACGACAGGCGTCTGGGGAATGGATCTTCTGCTGGTTAATCATCTGCGGCATCGCAGCTTGATTGCTCCAAATCTCAGCGATTTGGTACACAGCATCGACATCATTGCCACAATTGCCTTCATCGCCGTAACAATCGGGCTAACGGTCAGCCTATTTCGCGGCAAAAACCGCCATCTGTTCCGCTGGGCCCTGGCCTATCTGCTGTTTTCAATGCTTCAGGTGATAGCCAACGTGCTGTCCATGGTTGCAACTGCTGGCAGCCATCAAGGCGGTGGACTGGCAGGATTGTGGGATGTGGCAGCCGTCTATATGGAAAGCGTGCTCGTATTTATGTTTGTCTATATCTTTCTTGATGTCAGCACTCCAGGCGGTGCATTTATTTGGCCCAGCCGACAGGGAGAAGAACCACCCGAACCCCACATCATCGACTACCTGTTTATCTCGATGAACGTCAATTCCACCTACGGACCCACATCTGAAGCCGTTATGTCACGGAGAGCCAAGCTCGTTATGGCTCTTCAGGTTCTTCTTGCCATCGTGATGTTGACAGTACTGATTGCTCGCAGCGTCAGCTCCACCGGCTGAGTCAGCTCAAGCCACCAGATAACCCTCAAGCATGCGTGACTGGGCCCGTACGCCTTCGAGGGCTTTGCGCTCCAAGTTGCGAGTTTTGTCGCGGCTCATGCCCAATTGCTTAGCAATGGCACTGAGGCTCATCGGCTCCGAGCTCTCTTGCGGCTCCCCAGCCTCAATCCCATAACGCATCTTCAGCACCCGCCCCTGCAGCTCCGGCAGTTGCTCCAGCAGCGCTCGCAGGTCGCCCTTTAGGCACTCTCCATCCACCCGCTCCTCCGGCAGCTCCGCATCTCCTGCCAGCAGGTCCAGCAGTTCGGTGTCATCGCCGTCGCCCACCTTCGTCTCCAAGCTCACCGGTTGGCGCGCACGGCACAGCAGATCCTTCACCTCCTCCTCCGGAAGCTCCACCGCTTCTGCAAGCTCCGTCACCGTCGGCGTGCGCCCCAGAAGCTGGCTCAGTTCACGCTGACCCTTCTTCAGCTTGTTCAGCGTTTCGGTGATGTGGATTGGCAGCCGGATCGTCCGGCTCTTCTCAGCGATTGCCCGCGTGATCCCCTGGCGAATCCACCAATACGCATACGTTGAAAATTTGTAGCCACGCGTTGGGTCGAACTTCTCCACGCCGCGCACCAGCCCGATCGTGCCCTCCTGGATCAGGTCCAGCAGCTCCATATTCCGCCGCGTGTACTTCTTGGCCACGCTCACCACCAGCCGCAAATTCGCAGCCACCATCCGCTCCTTGGCACGCCGGCCCGCCTGCAACCGCTTCTTAAGCAGGGGCGCGCTCAGACCAGCGGCCTGGGCCAATTCCGCCTGGCTTGGCTTGTTGCCCAGTTGCACCTCCAGCTCCAGCTCCTCTAGACCCACCAGCTCCTGCACCTGGCGGCCCAGCGTGATCTCCTGCTCATGGGATAGAAGCGGCACTCGCCCGATGTCCCGCAGGTAGCTACGCACCAGGTCGCCACCTGATTGGGCCGAGGCAGCACCGGCACTGGGGCTGGAGCCAAGAACGGGCAGGGCGGACATGGCGAGCCGGTTTACGAAACTCTTTGGTTTCGCAAACCTACCATTCTTTTTAAGGGCGAACATGGGTGGCATGGCCACTGAACGGCTGCAAAAACTGATAGCCAACGCCGGGCTCTGCTCCCGTCGACAGGCAGAACAGCTGCTGAATCAAGGCCTGGTGCAGGTAAATGGTGCCGTGGCCCAGCTGGGCGATCGGGCCGACCCCGAGCGCGATCGCATCACCGTGCGGGGAGAGCCCCTGGCGGCCCGGCCCCAGCCCCTACTGCTGCTGCTCAACAAACCGGTGGGAGTGGTTTGCAGCTGCCACGATCCCGAGGGGCGAACCACCGTGCTGGACCTGCTGCCAGCCGAACTGCGCCACGGCAGTGGACTCCACCCGGTGGGCCGGCTCGATGCCAACAGCCGCGGCGCCCTGCTGCTCAGCAACCAGGGGGAGGTGACCCTGCGGCTCACCCATCCCCGCTACGGCCACCGCAAGACTTACCGGGTGTGGGTGAAGGGCCAACCGGAGGACCGGGTGCTGGAGCGCTGGGCTGCCGGAGTGCCCCTTGATGGCCAGGCCAGCCAACCGGTGGGGCTGATGCTGATTCAAAGGCGCCCCCAGGCAACCGAAATCGAACTGCGGATGGGGGAGGGACGCAACCGTCAGATCCGGCGCACCGCCGAGGCCCTTGGCCACCCCGTGCTCGATCTGCAGCGGCTGGCAATCGGCCCCCTGCAGCTGGGCGCATTGCCCGAAGGTCGCTGGCGGCGCCTCGATCGCCAAGAATGGCAGCTGCTTAATTCCACGCCCCCACCCTGAGCCCCTCCACCCCGCTGCCACCAAAGCGCCCGCGAGGCCGCCCCGGCCGCTGGTGGCGCTTTGGTGGCTGGTGGCGCCCTGGACAATCAGCGGCCCCAAGTGGGCCTGCCGAGGCTCCGGCTGATCCGTTGCTGGCAGCAGGCCAGCGGCTGCGGCTGCGGCGTGAGGAACGGGGCCTGAGCCTGCGGGACCTCGCCCTGCAAACACGCATCAGCGCGGCAGTGTTGGAGGCCCTAGAGCGAGGCTGGCGCGACCGCCTACCGGAAGCCACCTACCTGCGCACCATGGTGCCGCTGATCGAGCGACACCTAGAGCTGCCACCGGGCAGCCTGGAAACGGCGCTGCCCAGCAGCGAGCAACACCGCCGTTTCCAGGGCCAAAAGCGAGAGCCCCTGCTGCGTCGTTTCACGCCGGGCTCAATCGATGTATTCACCACCTGGCAGGGCACCCTGCTCTACGGCCTGCTGACCCTGGGACTGATCTACGCGGTGAACCTGCAGCAGCAGCAACTGGCAGCCCGGGGGCTGCTGGCGCTACGGCCGATTTCGCCCCTGCCTGCCGCTGACCAGGCCAAACCGCCGCGGCCTGATCAAGCCCTACTGCAGCTTTATCCCGAGCTGCGCCCCCTGGAGCTGGCCGCCAGGGGCCAGGGGGTTGGGCAACTGCGGCGGGCAAAGCCAAGCCAAATTCCAGCGGCCGGAGTGCTGGAGCTGCAATTAAGCCAGCCCAGCCAGCTCACGCTGGAGAGCGCCAGCGGAGTTCGCACCAACCTGCGTAACAGCAGTGGCAGCATCAGCCTGCCCCTCAGTGGCAGCTTCCGACTAAGCCTCAACCCTCCACCCAGCGCCGGCGATCTAGTGAGCTGGAACGGCTCGCCCCTGCAGCCAGTTAAGGGCCAGCCCGGTCAGTTCAGCTCACCAGCAGACGCAGCCCGGCCGTAGCTCGCCGCCATGGCGCCATAGCCCTGCAGGGCACCGTCCAGGCTGGCCACCGGCTGCTGCAGGCGCCAAGTCCAGTTGCCCGAGCTGGTGCCTGGGGTATTGAAGCGGGCCCGGTCATCGAGCTCCAGCAGATCCTGAAGGGGCACCACCGCTAGGTCGGCAGAGCTCGCCAGCGCCAGCTCCAGCAGCTGCCAGGCCGGCGCCGTGATCGGTGCACCCACCGCCTCGGCCAGCCGCTGACGGGCGTCGTCACCGAGGCTCTGCCACCAGCCAACGCTGGTGGCGTTGTCGTGGGTGCCGGTGTACACCACCCAGCGGCGACCGCGGATGTTGGCTGGTAGGTAGGGATTGGTGGAGTCGCCATCAAAGGCGAACTGCAGGATCTTCATGCCTGGCAAACCGAAGCCATCACGCAGGGCCTCCACCGCCGGGGTGATCACACCAAGATCCTCAGCAATTAGGGGCAGGTGCCTGCCGCGGCGCAGCCAGAGCAAGGCCAGCAGCGGCCAGCCTGGAAACCAGCGCCAGCTTCCGTTTTCGGCGGTGAGTGCATCACCGGGCACGCTCCAAAAAGACTCCAGAGCGCGGAAGTGATCGAGCCGCAGCTGGTCAAACAGTTCGAATTGGCGCTGCAGGCGGGCCAGCCACCAGCTAAAGCCGCTGAGCAGGTGTCTGGGCCAGCGATAAACAGGGGTGCCCCAGAGCTGGCCGGTGGCCGAGAAGTAGTCGGGCGGCACGCCGCTCTGGGCCGTGAGCGAGCCATCGGAGCGCAGGGAGAACAAGGAGCGGTGGGCCCAGACATCGGCGCTGTCGTGGGCCACATAAAACGGCAGGTCTCCCAGCAGCTGCACGCCGGCCTGGCTTGCTTGACGGCGCAGCTGCTGCCACTGGCGCTGCAGCTGCCACTGAAGCAGCTGCTCCTGCAGCAGCCAGTCGGCGCGCTCGGTAGCAATTCGGGCTAGGGCGCGGCGCTGACGCTGGGCCAGGGGCGCCGGCCACTGCCACCAGGGCTGGCCGCCTTGGAGCCGGCGGATCACCATGAATAGGGCGTGGTCTGGCAACCAGCGCCGTTGGCCGCGCCGCCAGCGGGCAAAAGCCCGTTGCTGCTCTGCCGGCTGGGCGCCCCAGCGGCGGGCCAGGGCCTCCCCCAGAGCCGTACTGCGGGCCGCAACCACAGACAAATCCATCGGCCCGGCCGCCATCGCAGCTCCAGGTAGGGCCTCTAAGTCATGGGGCTCCAGGAAACCCTCCTGTCGCAACCGCTCACCATCCAGCAGCCAGGGGTTGAGGGCCGAGCCGCTAGGGGAGCTGTAGGGCGAACCGGTGCCGTCGGGGGGAGCAAGGGGCAGCAGTTGCCAAACGCCAATGCGATGGCGACCGAGGAGGTCAAGCCAATCGTGGGCAGCCTGGCCCAAGCTGCCGCAACCACCCTTACCGGGCAGGGAGGTGGGGTGCAGCAGCACCCCGGCATGGCGGTGGGCCTGATTCACGAGGCCGGCAGCCGATATCGACTAATAATGGCCTTGGCAAACGCTGGAATGTGGGCTTCGAGCTTTTCTGGGTGGTTGCGCCGCAACCAGAGAGCGTTGCGGGTGAAGTGGGAGTCGATCGAAAAGCGGCCATATTCCAGGCCCTTCGGCCCTAGCCGCTGCACCACCAAACCAATCAGGTTGGCCAGCCACATGGGCAGCTTCAGGGCCTTGTCGTAGGCCTCGATGCCCTGCTGCACCGCCGCAAAACGCTCACCACTGGAGGTAACAGGGGCCACGTCAAGCTCCTCCTCCACCAGATCCAGCAGCAGCTGGCCCCTGGGGTTGCGCACCGTGAGCCATTGGCGGCCGAAGCTCGCGCCCATGTAGCCCACCACCAGATCGGCGCCGGCGTTGGTGTAGTCGAAACAGCTCAAACAACTCGGAGCAAATACATCCTTGAGCTTGGGTGTGTCCAACCCAAAGAAGGGCACCGTTTCCTCGCGGCCGTCGCTGTGGCGGAAGTGGATGCGGAAGTCCTGCATGAACTCGTAGTGCACCACCGTCTCTGGCGAGCTGACGGTGCTGTCGAGGAACGTCTGCAGGCCCGCTCGGCTGACGTTGTCTACGCAGGGCAAGCCCAGCACGTAGAGCTCGTCGAGGGGCAGGGTGGGTTGCACCGCCCGCAGGGCCTGGATCTGGCAGCCCACACCGATCGCCAGCAGCTTGCGGATGCCGCTGCCGGGCAGCTGCTCCAGCACCTCCAGGTTTGGGGACAGGGTGGGCTTATTCACCCTGGCGCTGAGAACCTCCTCCGGGGTGCGGGCGAGGCGGGGCACGGGCGTGAAGCGATCCTCCTCGCTTTGGCCAACGCAAAGCACCGCATCGACCAGGCCAGTTTCCAGGGCCCGCACACCGATGCGGCTGACGATCCCGGTCCACTGGGCCCCTTCGATCGGTTGCTGGAGCCGGGCGGTGAGCATGCGCTGCTGCACCCCGAAATAAAGCTCCTCCTCGTTGTCGAGGTCGCGGCTACGGCCATGGGCCGCAGCCTCCATAGCCTCAAAGCGCTGCTCCAGAAAGGCGCAGCTGTTTTTCACGTAAGCAACCCAGCGGCTGTCACACAGACCGCACTGGCTGCATAAATCTTTGGCTGGATAGACGCTGCCCTTGGCCAGGGGCCGGGCGCGCTCATGGGGAGCACTTGCAGCCATCAGCGGATTTCCCCATCGCATCTGCGCCGCCACAACCTATCGGGTGCAAGGCGTTGAGGCTTGGGCCAAAGTGGTTTGCCGACAAGCCCCTATGGCCCGACGTTCCGCCCCAAGCCAACCCCGCCGGGGAGCCACCCTGTTGCGGCTGGGTGCGGTAGCCGTAGGCATTGCCATGGGCGCGGGTCTGATCGGTGTGCTCTGGCCCATAGGCGACCGTGCCACAGAACCGCTGCAGCAGCTGACGCCAGCCGACCTGGCCAAGCCCCCTAGCCGCAGCATCACCCTGCTGGTGATCGGCCTCGACAGCGAGCGTCCCGGGGATCCGCTCAACAAGGCCGCTCCCCGTGGGGCAGCCAACGCCGATGCCCTGCTGCTGGTGCGGGTTAATCCCCAGGGGCCCCTGCAGGTGCTCAGCCTGCCGCCCAACCTGGCCGTGCAACTACCGGGCCAGAAACGCCCCCAGAGTCTCGGCAGCCTCTATCGCATCGGCGGCGTAGCCCTCACCGCTGATGCGGTGGGCAACCTGGTAGGCCTCGACTCGGGCCAGCCAGCGCGCTTTTTGGTGCTGGGCCGCTCCAACCTGCGCAGCCTGGTGGATGGCCTCGGCAGCATCGCCGCCAATCCCACCCTGGCTCTTCGCTACAAGGACAAGAGCCAGCGCTTCAGCATCAACCTTCAGGGCGGGCTGCAACGGCTCAAGGGCAACCAGGTGGAGCAACTGGTGCGCTACCGCGATCCAGACCGGCCTGAGGAGAGTCGCCAGGACAACCAGCAGCTGGTGGTGCGCAGCCTGCTGCGGGAGCTGGCCATGCCGGAACAGCTGGGCCAACTTGCAAATTTGCTCAAATCACTCAACAACCAGGGGGTTGTCACCAACTTGAGCCAGCCAGAAACCCTGAGCCTGCTGGCGGCTGGCCTAGATCAGGCCGAGAGCGTGCAATTCACCAGCCTGCCCCTGGCACCGGCACCCGAACAGGAACAGGAACCCAACAACAGCCGGAGCACCAAACTGAGCCTGCGCGAGATCAGCAGCAGCGCCCCTGAGCCCCTCTGGCCGGCAGCGACTACCTCAACGGCTCAGCAATAGCTCCCATCGCAGGGCCAAAGCAGGGGCCAGGTCAAAAGGCTCCTCCAGGGTTCCCAACCAGGGCAGGCCATCGCCGCGGCGCAGGTCTGGCTGCCAGGGGCCACCGGCCTGCACCAGCCCGGCCAAGGGCACTTGCCACTGGGCCAGCAGGGCCGCCATCGCAGCCGGCAGGCCCGTCTGCAGCTGCTCGGACGTCAGCAGCAGCAGCACCGGCTGGCGCCAGGCCCCAAGGGCCTCGGCCCAGTGGCCGAATCCCTGCAACATCAGGCCGGGATCAAGCGGCAAGGGCACCAGGCCTGGTCCCTGCTCAGCCAGGGAGGCCAGCGATTGGGGCGGTTGCTCAATTGCGAGCGGGTTGCCCCAGGGCAGGCCCAGGGCCAAGGCCAGCGGTGGCCCCGCCTCTGCTTGCAGTGCCGCCACCGCAGCCGCTGCACCAGCTCCCACCAGCACCAAGGGGCGTTGCCGACCAGACAGGGAAAGAGTCATGGATTTTTGTACTAGGTGGGCGGGCTCGCTTCTACCATCAGGTTTCAGCCGACGCGTTAGCGGCCGCCGTGACCAGTTTTCTGACCGCTGATCGCGTGGCACCCCAGGGCAGCGCGAGCCAGTCGAATCACGACACCCGGCGACTGAGGTTGTTTAGTGGCACCGCCAACCAAGCCCTGGCTCAGGAAATTGGCACCTATCTGGGAGTGCCAGATGGGCCGAGGGTGATCAAACGCTTCGCAGACGGCGAGCTTTACATCCAGATTCAGGAGTCGATCCGGGGCTGCGATGTCTTCCTGATCCAGCCCACCTGCGCCCCGGTGAACGATCACCTGATGGAGCTGCTGATCATGGTGGATGCCTGCAAGCGGGCCTCGGCCCGGCAGATCACCGCCGTGATCCCTTACTACGGTTACGCCCGCGCCGACCGCAAGACCGCCGGACGGGAATCGATCACCGCCAAACTAGTTGCCAACCTGCTGGCTAAATCAGGGGTGGATCGGGTGCTTGCCATGGACCTGCACTCCGCCCAGATCCAGGGCTATTTCGACATCCCCTGCGACCACATCTATGGCTCGCCGGTGCTGGTCGACTATTTGCGCACCCGCGACCTCTGCGAAGTGGTGGTGGTGTCCCCGGACGTGGGCGGGGTAGCGCGGGCCCGGGCCTTCGCCAAGCAGATGAATGACGCTCCCCTGGCGATCATCGACAAGCGTCGCTCAGGTCACAACGTGGCCGAAAGCCTCACCGTGATTGGCGATGTGGTGGGCAAGACCGCAATCCTGATCGACGACATGATCGACACCGGCGGCACGATCTGTGCCGGTGCCCGGCTGCTGCGGCAGCGGGGGGCAACCCGGGTGCTGGCCTGCGCCAGCCATGCGGTGTTTTCCCCACCGGCAATCGAGCGGATGTCGGAGCCTGGGTTGTTCGAGGAGGTGCTTGTCACCAACAGCATTCCCCGCCGCGATGAAGACCGCTTCCCCCAGCTGCAAGTGCTCTCGGTGGCCAAGATGCTCGGCGAAGCGATCTGGCGCATCCACGAGGAGAGCTCGGTGAGCTCAATGTTCCGCTGAGGGCAGATCCGCTGAGGGCTAATCCGCTGAAACCAATTCCGGTGAAGTTGCGTCGTTTTGCCCGCTTAAAGGCTTTTTTGCCAGCTGCGGCGAGCATTTTGCTCACCCTGCCTTGGGCTGCCAACGCTCCACTGCTGGCCCAAACTCAGCCAGCTCCGCCCCGGCGCATCGGCGTGTGGCTCACCAATAGCCCCAGCCCCCTCTACTACGACCCCGCCCGCATCGATCGGGCGGTGCAGGAGCTGGCAGAAGCGGGCTTCAACACCCTCTATCCCAACGTGTGGAGCCGGGGCACCACCTTCCACCGCTCCCGCCATGCGCCGATGGAGCCGGCCCTGGAGAAGGCCAACCCCAACCTCGATCCGATCTGCCGCTTCACCAAGGCCGCCCACCGCCGCGGCCTGCAGGTGATCCCCTGGTTTGAGTACGGCCTGATGGAGCCGGCCGACGCTGCCGTGGTGCGCCAAAACCCCGATTGGGTGCTGCAGCGCCGGGATGGCAGCACTGAGATGGTCATGCACGGCAAACCAATGGTGTGGCTCAACCCCGCCCACCCGGGGGTGCGGCAGCGCTTTCTTGGCCTGATCGGCGAAATCGTGCAGCGCTGCAGCGTCGATGGCATCCAGCTCGACGACCACTTCGCATGGCCGGTGGAGCTGGGCTACGACCCCTACAGCCGCGAACTATTCCGGGCGGCCACGGGCCGGGAGCCGTCAACCAACCACACGGATCGGGCCTGGATGCGCTGGCGGCGTCAGCAGCTCACCGCCCTGCTGCGGGAGCTGCGGGGCCAGCTAAAGCCCTCTGGCACGGTGATCAGCCTCTCGCCGGGCCCCTTCCGCTTTGCTTACAACCACTGGCTGCAGGACTGGGAGCTTTGGTCCTTGGGCGAGCTGATCGACGACCTCGTAGTGCAGAACTACGCCCACTCGGTGAAGGGCTTCGAAAAGGACCTCAACCAACCCGCTCTGGTGAAGGCGCGCAGCTGGGGCATGCCTGTGGAGATCGGCATCCTGGCGGGCTTCGGTGGCCGCACCCCAACCATGGCGACCCTGGCCCAGAAAGCCCAGCTATCCCTGCAGCGGGGCCATGGAGTGATCTATTTCTATTGGGAGGGCCTTTGGGGTTTGCACGCCGGGCCTGAGGGGGCTGCCTACCGCCAAGCTGCCTTTCGCCAGCTGCACCAGAGCCTCAAGGCGTCGCCCATGCCCCCTCCACCGGTAGCTCTGCCGCAGCGGCACTGACTATTCAGCGCCCAAGCACTGACTAACGACCTCACCGGTGTTTGGGGAGAGAGATGCTGCCGCCAGCTGCTCGAGGGCTACGTGCATCGCGGCTGAACGGACTGGTCCGTAACTCTGCCAGCGGCTAAACACCTTGGCCAGGCGCGAGGCCGTGATCGGGTTGCGCTGGTCGAGATCGGCGATGCGAGCTGCCATGAAGCGGTAGCCGGAACCATCGGCGGCATGGAAAACCGCCGTATTACCGGCGAGCCCCCCGAGCACGGCCCGCACCGAATTGGGCGCCGCGGGATCAAAGCGGGGATGTTCCAGCAGGCGAGCCACCCGCTCCAGGCCATCGGCAAAGGGCGCAGATGCTTCTAGGGCAAACCAGGCATCAAGGATCACCGGCTTGTGCTGCCAGCGTTGGTAAAAAGCTTCCACTGCCTGCTGGCGCTCAGAGATCGGATGGCACTGCAGGGCCCTTAGGCCAGCGCGGGCCAGGGTCATCGAGGGGCCTTGCACCGCCGCCGCTGCGGCCGCCGCAACCTGCGCATCACCGGCGGCCACCCGCCAGCTCCACACGGTGCCCGTAAGCAGGCGATCGCCGTTACCAGCGGGCCAAGCCAGGCTCCACTGGGGCGTGCAGCGCTCCAGGGCAGCGCTCAGGGGCACGGCCAAGGCCGCACCAAAACGCTGCTGCAGGGCAAGCAGCGCCGCAAACAGGGCCGGCGGATCGGGCTCAGCGCCAACGGCAACGGCGGCATCTTCGAGCTCGGGCAAACCTGGCAGGGCCAGCAACACGCTGCGGCTGGCCTCGGATAGGGAGGGATCGGCCAGGATCCGGCCGAAGGCATCGATCAGCTCCTCTTCCAGCAGGCCATCGGTGCCGCCTGCGGCGCGGGCCAGCACGGCTTGGCGCAGCAGCACCTGGCCCGCATCCCAGCGGGCAAAAGGATCGCTATCGGAAGCCAGCAGGTGCACCAGCTCGGCGGTGGGCCGGCCCATTTCCAAGATCACCGGCGCTGAAAAATGGCGCAGTAGAGAAAGGGCCGGGGGATGGTGCTGGCGAGGGAGTCCCACCAAGCGCAGGTTCTGCTGGGGCTGGTCGATCACCAGCAGGCGGGTGCCATCGCCAGCTAGCCGGGCTGGGTCTGGTTCTCTCTCGAGTCGCACGGGGAGAGATTCGCCGCCCTGAGCCAGCAGCCCCAGGGCCAGGGGAATCACCAGCGGCTGCTTGTCGCTCTGGCCGGGTGTCGTTGGGGTGTGTTGTTGCACCTGCAGCTCGAGCACGCCCGTTTCGCCATCCCAGTGGCGCTGGATGTGCAGCCGCGGCGTGCCGGCCTGGTGATACCAACGGCGAAATTGGGCGAAATCAAAGGGCGGCGGCACGGGGGCGGCATCCTGCATCGCCTGCACGAAGTCTTCGCAGGTGGCGGCGGTGCCGTCGTGGCGGCTCACATAGAGCGCCATCCCCCGCATAAACGCCTCCTCACCCAGCAGGGTGTGCAACATACGAATAAGTTCCGATCCCTTTTCGTAGATCGTGGTGGTGTAGAAGTTGTCGATCGCCTGATAGGCATCAGGCTGCACGGGATGGGCAGTGGGGCCAGCATCTTCACGAAACTGGCTATTACGCAACATCGAAACATTTTCGATGCGATTCAATGCCGCACCGTGCATGTCTTCCGTGAAGCTCTGGTCGCGAAACACGGTTAGACCTTCTTTGAGCGACAGCTGGAACCAGTCGCGGCAGGTGATGCGATTGCCTGTCCAGTTGTGGAAATACTCGTGGGCAATCACGCTCTCGATCCGCTCAAGCTCGCCATCAGTAGCGGTTTCGGCGTCAGCTAGCACCAGCTTGGAATTAAAGATATTGAGGCTTTTATTCTCCATCGCGCCCATATTGAAGTGACGCACCGCCACGATGTTGAACTCATCGAGGTCGTATTCGAGGCCATAGCGCTGCTCATCCCAGGCCATCGAGCGTTTCAGGGACGCCATGGCGTGGGCGGTGTAAGGCGCATCGCCGGGTTCCACGTGGATGCGCAGGGCCACGGCGCGGCCGCTGGCGGTGGTGAAGCTGTCTTTCACCTCCTCAAGCTGGCCAGCCACCAGAGCAAACAAATAGGAGGGTTTGGGGAAAGGGTCGTCCCAAACAGCGAAGTGGCGCTCAGCCCCACTCTCAGCTCCACTGCCCGGATCGGAGGGCAAAGGGCCGCTTTCTAGGCAGTTGCCATTGGAGAGCAGCACCGGACAGCTGGCCCGATCGGCTTCGATCCGCACCTGAAAGCGACTGAGCAGATCGGGGCGGTCGGGGTGAAAGGTGATGCGCCGGAATCCCTCTGGTTCGCACTGGGTCGTGAACAGCCCGCCACTGGCGTAGAGCCCTTCAAGGGTGCTGTTGGTTTCCGGGTGGATGCGCACCCGGCTCTGCAGCTGAAAAACTCCAGCGGGAGGCTGGGTGATCACCAGCTGGTCGGCGCTGAGCTCAAAGGCCTCAGCCGGCAGGAGCTCGCCATCCAGCCGCAATTCCAGTAGCTCCAAGTCGACGCCCTGGAGCACCAACGGTCCCGGCTGGGCCAGCGGATTGGGCAAGAAGGCCAGCTGGGCCAGCACCTCGGTGTGGCCGGAGTGGAGCTGCACCGTCAGATCGGTGCGCTCAAGCAGATACGGCGCCGGACGGTAATCGGCGAGGCGCACGAGAGGCATGGGAATTACTTAGTGGTGGCGGGCTTAGGGGTGGCGGGCTTAGGGGTGGCGGGCTTCACTGCTGGCTTGGCATCGGGCGACTGCTTGATGGCGTCCTGCACCTTGGCCATCACATCTGCTGGCACCTCCTTGGGGCAGATCTCAGCGGCACCGAGGACAGCCGAGTTGATCTATCCCTTGCGCAGGTCGTCGATGCTGAGCGGCTTAGCTCCCACCTGGCTGATCACGCCATCGTGCTGGCCCTGAATCAGCTGGGCGATGGTTTCGCCAGCAATGCCCACCGCTTTATCGAAGGGCACCCCTGCCCCCCGGGCAATGCAAACGTTTACGGCTGCAATCCGGGTGTAGAGGTTCATTTCCGCCTCAGTGGCTGGAGCTGCCAGGGCTGCTGCCGGGACCAGCAGCAGGGGAAGCACTAGCAGGGGAGCCAGAAAACTACGGGGCATCACGAACACCGGAAAAGAAAAATTGCTGACTACATGCTGCTGCATCAAGGCAGGGCGTCGTGCGGGATGGGCGCCCCCGCTTCTTCAACCCGGATCTCATGGTGGGTTTCGGCCACATCCAGGGCGCCGTTCTTCCAGGAGTAGATCGAACGGGAGCGGTAGCGGTCCTGGTCGACCAGGCGAGTGTGCTCAAGGATGTCCCACTCCTGATAGTGGGATTCAAAAATCAGCTCGTGCTCATCCACCTGGCGGATCTGACTTTTGGTGGGAGCGCCGCTCAAGTAGCCGGAGCTGCGGCTGAGCTGGTGACCGCAGAGAGTGGCCTCCATGGTGCCAGTGGGCACGTAGCGGGGCTTTTTGTCGAAGAATTCGAACTCCTGCTCGGGCCACCAAGTGAAGCGATAAGCCGCATCACCCTCCACCGGCTCACTGAATATCTCCACCCGCAGCATCATGTCGACCCGCAGCGCCTCACCATCGTCAAAGAAGTACAGCCGGCGCGAGCGCCACAGGCCCAGGTTGCGGGCAAACCAGCGCCTTGTATTGCTGTCGAGCTGAATCCTGGGGCGCGGCGCCACCGGACTGGAATTTGAAGGCATGCTCATGACATCCCGGCCCTAGGGCGCACGGCATTGGTTTATTTAGTCATAGCGAAATCGAGCTGCTCTGGCCAAATCCCCATAGGGTTGGCAACGTGAGAGCCGATCACCCCACCACGGCCGCCCAGGTCGCCAACGACGGAGCGACCGAACGCCCCGAACTGAAGCTGCTGCTTGTCGCCACCAGCTACCACCTGGCCAGCCAGGACCTACGCAACCTGATCCAGTTCCTCAAAAGCGAGGAGTGCGCTTTCAAGGTGAGCCTGGAGATCGCCGATCCGGGCCACCAACCCCAGCTGCTGGAGCTGCACCGGCTGGTGGCCACCCCGGCCTTGGTGAAGCTCGACCCCCTGCCCAAGCAGGTGATCGCCGGCAATGCCATCACCCAGAAGCTGCGCAGCTGGCTGCCGCGCTGGCAGCAGATGGAGGTGGTTACGAGCCTGGGCATGAGCCTGCGGCCCGCTGAAATTGATGGCAGCCGCACCAAGCGCGAGCTGCAGTTGGAAGACCAGCTGCTGGTGCTGCGCCAGGAAAACGAAACCCTGATCGAGCGCCTTGGGGTGCAGGAGCGCCTACTGCGGATGGTGGCCCATGAGCTGCGCACGCCGCTGACGGCTGCCAAGCTCGCCCTTCAGAGCCACACCCTCGGCCAGATCGACGAGACCCGCTTCCGCGACGTACTCACCCGCCGCCTCGACGACATCCACGAACTCTCCAAGGACCTGCTGGAGGTGGGTACAACCCGCTGGGAGGCCCTCTTTAATCCCCAGCGCCTGGCGCTGGGCAAGGTGGCCGCCGAGGCGATCCTGGAGCTGGAAAAACTCTGGATCGGCCGCGACCTAGAGCTGATCACCGACATCCCCGCCGACCTGCCAGATGTGTTCGCCGACCAGCGCCGCATGCGCCAGGTATTGCTGAACCTGCTGGAAAACGCCCTCAAGTTCACCCCGGACCGGGGCCGGGTGCACCTGACCCTGCTGCACCGCACCGACCAGTGGGTGCAGGTGAGCTTTTGCGACACCGGTCCGGGGATACCTAAAAGTGAGCAGGAACGGATTTTTCTGGATCGGGTGCGCCTGCCCCAAACCTCCAGCACCACCTCGGGCTACGGCGTGGGCCTGTCGGTTTGCCGCCGCATCGCCGAGGTGCACGGGGGGCGCATCTGGGTTGTGTCGGAACCCGGCGAGGGTGCTTGCTTCCACGTCAGCGTGCCGGTCTGGAGCGGCCAGGTCCAACCCGCCCTGACGCCAAGGGGGCCTGATCGTCGCGGCGCCCCCCACTGATAACAGGCCTGAAGCGCTGCTCTCCTTGACGAAGGGTCCCCCTGCCCCGTAGCTTCCAATACATCAACGCCCTACAGCGTTGTGGCCTCGCCCCCATCGTCTAGAGGCCTAGGACACCTCCCTTTCACGGAGGCGACAGGGGTTCGAATCCCCTTGGGGGTATACACAAATCCAACTGCTTTTGGCCCCATCGGGCAAAAGAGAAAGGTTGGTTAATTCAACTCCTGTTTAAACAGGATTGGGCGGCGCGCCGTTCCGCCTCTCGCTGCACTCCGCGCAGGTTGTTGGCCAGGTCTTCGCGCAGACGCTGTTCGATCAAGCCAATCGGCATGCCGGGCCGGCCCTGCACCGTGAGCTCATAGAGCAGGTGGGTGGTTTCACCAGTGCGGCCGATCTGCCAACAGCCTTCAAAGCGGCGGAAATCACCTCGGCACATGCAAAAGCGCAGCTCGCCTGCCTCGAGATCTTCCTCAATCTCGAGCTCCACCTTGGCGCTGAAACGCAGCCCACAGAACTGCTGGGTGCCCACCTGCTCCAAACCCACCCGATTGCCGCGGCGCCAAAGCTGGCGGGAGGAGGCCAGGTTGGGAATAAAGCTGTTGAGATTGGCGTAATCGGTGAGCACGGACCAGATCCAGCTGGGATCAAGCGGTAGGCGCAACTGCACCGCCAGGCGCCTGGTGCCCTGGGGCAGACGCTCCATATCCTGCTGGATGGTGTCGAGGCTGCAAATGGCGGTTGGGGCGGAATTGGTCAAATCCGCAGGCCCATTCGACAACAAATCTGGCTCAGCCAGCTGGCCGGACAGACCTGATCGGGCAAGAAGCTGCGCCAAGGACGCACGGCGTAAGTGTGCTGGGGCACAAACCTAGCGGTGTCTGCCGGGAATTCGCTGCGGCCGTGTTCCCTATGATCAACGCGTTTTTGTGGGACTGAGTCTGCATGCGTGTTTCCACCGGTCGCGCCAACCAGTCCGACAACCGGATGTTCACCGTTGTGGTGGAAGCCTTAGGAGTGAGACGCCAGCGTCTGGCTGAGCGCCGCTTCACCGTGCCATTCGGCCAACTCCAGGGCCTGATGCAATTAATCTCTCAGACAGGCGGTCGCATTAGTGCCGTTCTCGCAGACGATGGCGCCAGCCCAGCCCCCGCCCCCAAAGCAAACGCCGCTCCTTCTAAACCCGCTGCCGTGTCCCACGCCAACGTTCCCGTCAACCTCTACAAGCCGAAGGATCCGTTCGTCGGCACGGTGACCGACAACTACAGCCTGCTGGCGGAAGGGGCTATCGGCCGGGTGAATCACATCACCTTCGACCTCTCCGGTGGTGACCCCCAGCTGCACTACGTCGAAGGCCAGAGCATCGGCATCATTCCCGACGGCACCGATGCCAACGGCAAGCCCAACAAGCTGCGCCTTTACTCAATCGCCAGCACCCGCCACGGCGACAACCTGGAGGGCAACACGGTGTCGCTATGCGTGCGCCAGCTGCAATACGAGAAGGACGGCGAGACGATCAACGGCGTCTGCTCCACCTTCCTCTGCGACATCGAACCCGGCGCCAAGGTGAAGATCACCGGCCCGGTGGGCAAGGAGATGCTGCTTCCTGAAGACGAGGAAGCCAACGTGATCATGCTGGCCACCGGCACGGGTATCGCGCCAATGCGCACCTACCTGCGCCGCATGTTTGAGCCCTCCGAGCGGGAGAAAAACGGCTGGCAATTCCGCGGTAAGGCCTGGCTGTTGATGGGCGTGCCCACCACCCCCAACCTCCTTTACGACGACGACTTCAATCGCTACGTCAGCGAGTTTCCCGAAAACTTCCGCTACACCAAGGCGATCAGCCGCGAGCAGCAAAACGCCAACGGCGGCCGCATGTACATCCAAGACCGCGTCAGCGAGAACGCCGAGGAGATCTTCTCCTGGATCGAGAATCCCAAGACTCACGTCTACATGTGCGGTCTGCGGGGCATGGAGCCCGGCATCGACGAGGCGATGACCGCCGCCGCCACTGCCAAGGGTTTGAACTGGGCCGAGTTGCGTCCCCAGCTCAAAAAAGCCGACCGCTGGCACGTCGAAACCTATTGAGTTCGAGCCCAATTCGCTTCTCCTGCCCGCCCCCAAGGCGGGCTTTTTTTTGGCGAATCCCACACAAAAACCATCACAAAGTGGGCCAAGCGGTGGGCGACGGCGCTAGGCCGGTTAAACCATGGGCACCAGACAATCACTCATGGGCTCTGTGCTCACCAATCCACTGCGGGTAGGACTCCGCCAGGAGCGGGTTATCCCGCCCCAATGCCTGGTGATTTTTGGGGCCAGTGGCGACCTCACCCATCGCAAGCTGGTGCCGGCGCTGTTTGAGTTGTTTCGCCAGCGCCGCCTGCCCAGTGAATTTGCGGTGCTGGGCTGCGCCCGCCGCCCCTGGAGCGATGAGGAATTCCGCGGCAAGATGGCGGAGGCCATGGCCTCAGAGGTGGCTGAGCACCGGGTGGCCTGGGAGCAATTTGCCGCCGGGCTGTTTTACGAGCCGGTGGATCTGGAGGATCCCCCTTCGGTGGTGCGGCTGGGCCAACGGCTAGAGGGCATCGACCGGCTGCGGGCCACCCGCGGCAACCGCACCTTCTACCTCTCCGTATCGCCCAACTTCTACGGCAGTGGCTGCCGCTCCCTGGCCGCCGCCGGGCTGCTGAGCGACCCGAGCCGCAGCCGGGTGGTGATCGAGAAGCCCTTCGGCCGCGACTACGGCAGCGCCCAGGAACTCAACCGGGTGGTGCAGACCTGCGCCCAGGAAAACCAGATCTTCCGGATCGACCACTACCTGGGCAAGGAGACGGTTCAGAACATCCTGGTGATGCGCTTCGCCAACTCGATCTTTGAGCCGATCTGGAACCGCAATTACATCTCCAGCGTGCAGATCACGGCGGCCGAAACCGTGGGCGTGGAGGAGCGTGCCGGCTACTACGAAAGCTCGGGCGCCCTGCGCGACATGGTGCAGAACCACCTCACCCAGATGCTGGCCCTCACAACGATGGAGGCACCGGGACGCTTCGACCCCGAGTCGATGCGCAACGAGAAGGCCAAGGTGCTGCAGGCGGCGCGCCTAGCCAATGAAGATGAGCCCTGGAAGTGTTGCGTGCGGGGCCAATACGGGCCAGGGGGATCCAGCACCCGACCAATCGCCGGCTACCGCCATGAGCCGGGGGTGAACCCGGAAAGCACCACGGAGACCTACGTGGCGATGAAGCTGTTCATCAACAACTGGCGCTGGCAGGGCGTGCCCTTCTACCTGCGCACCGGCAAGCGCCTACCCAAGCGGCTCTCCGAGGTGGTGCTCACCTTCCGCGAGGCGCCCGTGCACCTGTTTGATGCCGCTGGCGGCGCGCCCACCCCCAACCAGCTGATCCTGCGCATTCAGCCAGATGAGGGCGCTGAATTCAAATTTGAGGTGAAGGCCCCCGGCTCCGGCATGCGCAGCCGGCCGGTGGATATGGCCTTCTCCTACGACGACAGCTTCGGTGAACCCAGCGACGAGGGCTACGTGCGCCTGCTGGCTGACGCCATGCTGGGCGACCCCACCCTTTACACCCGCAGTGACGAGGTGGAGGCCGCCTGGCGTCTCTACACACCGCTGCTGGAACTGATCGAGGACGCCCCCTCCCAGCTGCCCGTGTACCCCTACGAGGCCCGCACCTGGGGTCCTGCCGCCGCCGACAACCTGCTGGCCGAAGACGGCCTGGCCTGGCGTCGCCCCTGATTTCTCTTGCCCTGACCCCACCGCGAGTCTGCCCCCATGTCGACCCAGCTCACCCTCCAGGCCCCCCTCGCCCTACCCCCCGACCAGGTGCCCGGCTACCTGGAGCGCCTCTGGAATCAGGAATTGGGCAGCCCCCCCGGCGCCGCCACCTTCACCCTGGTGGTGTGGGAGGGCTCCTGGCTGGAGCAGCAGCTGGTGCGCTGCGGCCGGCTAGATGGACCAATCACGGGCCTGCTCAATGAAACGGTGCTAGAGGCGGCCCGAGCCGCTGCGGTGAGCTGTGGCTTGCCCCTGAGCACGGCACCGATGGATCCCAAGCTGGCCTGGGCGATCGGCCAGCTGGGCGGCAATCACCACGCCGAAGACCAGCGCGGCCAGTTTGTGGAAGGGGCGATCAGCGCCCACATGCCCCGGCGGCTGATCACCCTGGCCCCCACCCTCGACGGCGGTCAGCCCTTAGAAACCCTTGTGGCCGCCTACTGCCCCCTGCCGGAGGAGGGCGCTGGCGGCTCCGCTTGCGGCGACGTGGTGGTGCTCAGGGGCGGCACCGGTGCCCTGCGCCAGAACCTCGATCTGGTCCAACCCCTGATCGCCCCAGACCTGCCCTGCTGGGTGTGGTGGAACAGCAGCCTCGATGAGGCCCCTGATGTGATGGCGGCTCTAGCCACCGGCGCCCGGCGCCTGGTGGTGGATTCGTCGCTGGGGGATCCTCGCCGCTGCCTCGACCTACTGGTGGACCGGATCGATGCGGGCCAGCCGATCAACGACCTCAACTGGCTGCGGCTGCGCAGCTGGCGCGAATCCCTGGCGATGGTGTTTGATCCACCCTCCCGGCGTGATGCCCTCAACCACGTGGTGCAGCTCGACCTCGACGTGGAGGGCAGCAACCCGGTAAAGGGTTTGCTGTTGGCGGCCTGGCTGGCCGACCGGCTGGGCTGGCACCTGATCTCCACCTATGCGGTGGATGGCGATGGGGTGGGCGATGGCATCGGCGCCGAATTCGAGCGCACCGACGGCCAGACCGTGCGCTTCCGCCAGATGCCAGTGCCAGTGGGCGTACCCAAAACCCACCCCGGCGCCATGGTGGGGCTGCGGCTGATCTGCCAAAGCAGCCAGGGCTCACCGCTATGCGTGATCCTCTGCTCCGAATCGGGCGGCTGCATGCGGCTCGAATCGGGCGGCATGGCGAGCATGGAACTGGCTGAGGAGGTGGTGCCCCTGCCCAATGAAAGCGAGGAGATGGAGATGGCCCGCCTGCTCTCCGGTGGCCACGACTCCACCAACCCCCTGCTGGCCGCCGCCGCGCCACTCGCGGCCAAACTGCTGCCCTGAGAGCCTCCCCTGAATGGCCTGTCTGATCGCCGCGCCCAGCAGCGGTAGCGGCAAGACCCTGCTGTCGCTGTGCCTGGCGGCCTGGGCCCGGGCGCAGGGCCTGGGTTTGCAGCCCTTCAAGGTGGGGCCCGACTACCTCGATCCCCAGCTGCTCAGCCGGGTGAGCGGCCACACCTGCCGCAACCTCGATCCCCTGCTGTGCGGGCCCGAGTGGCTGGAGCGCTGCTTTAGCTGGCACGGCAGCCGGGCCGACCTGGCTCTGGTGGAGGGGGTGATGGGCCTGTTCGATGGCCGCGGCCCCAGCAGTGAGGGCAGCTCGGCGGCGGTGGCGGCCCAGCTCGGTCTGCCGGTGGTGTTTGTGGTTGAAGCGTCGCGGCAGGCGGGCTCCCTGGCGGCGCTGGTGCGGGGCTTCCGCGACCATGGCCCACCAGCGGTGCAGCTGGCCGGGGTGGTGCTCAACCGGGTGGGCAGCGAGCGCCACCACGCCCTGCTGGCGGAAGCCCTGGCCAGCATCGAGGTGCCGCTGCTGGGGGTGCTGCCGCACCACCCCAGCCTGGAGCTGCCCTCACGTCACTTGGGCCTGCTGCCGCCGGAGGAGCTGCAAGACCTCGAGCAGCGCCAGGAGCAGTGGGCCGAGCTGGCCACCCGCCACCTAGACCTGAAGCAGCTGGTGCCCCTGCTGGCCCCACCAGCAGCCGAGCCAGGGGCGGAAAATCCCATCAACTGGTGCCTGCGGCAGAGCTCCCACCTGCGGCAGAGCTCCCAGCTGCGACATAGCTCCCAGCCCCTGCCGGTGGCGATCGCTAGCGATGCGGCCTTCCATTTCCGCTATCCGGAGGCCGGCGAGCTGCTTGAGGCGGTGGGGCTGGAGCCGCGGGCCTGGAGCCCCTTGGCCGATGAGCCCCTACCCGATGGCTGCCGGGCGGTGCTGCTGCCGGGGGGCTACCCGGAGCTGCACACGGCCCAGCTAACGGCGAGCCGGCGCAGCCTGGGCGACCTGGCCCGGGCGGCGGCGGCGGGGCTGCCGCTGGTGGCCGAATGTGGCGGCCTGCTGCTGCTGGGCGAGCAGCTGGCCGATGGCGAGGGGCAGCTGCAGCCGATGGCGGGCGTGCTGCCTTTCAAGGCCCGCAAAGGCGCCCTGAGCCTGGGCTATCGAACGGCTACCGCCACGGCCAATGGCTTGCTGGTGCGGCCGGGTGAGAGCTTTTGCGGCCATGAATTTCACCGCTGGCAACTAGAGCCCCTATCCAACTGCGACAACTCTGTGGCGGCCGGCGACGGGCTGTGGCAGCTTGACGGCTGGGGGACCGCAACCCGGAGCGAAGGATGGACAGCGCCGAACGTGCACGCCAGCTGGCTGCACCTCCACTGGGCTGGATGCCCGGTGATTCCCTCACGCCTGGCAGCCGCAGCCGCGCGCGCCGCGCCGCTGCCGACGAGCGCCGCTTCGTGCAGCCCCACGAACCCCGGCCCCAGATCCAGCAAGAACGCTGGCGTTTGATCGTGCGCGGCCAAGTGCATGGGGTGGGCTACCGGGCCGCCTGCAAGCTGCGGGCCCAAGATCTTGGCCTGAGCGGCTGGGTGCGCAACTGCTCCGATGGTTCGGTGGAGATAGAAGCTGAGGGCTGCCCGCAGGAGCTCACCGAGCTGCGGCTTTGGTGCGAGAAGGGCCCGGCTGAAGCGGTGGTGAACAGCGTGGCTAGCAGCCAGGTGGCCGCCGCCGGCACCGACTGGTTTGAAGTGCGCCGCTGAAATGGCTCAGCTGAACACCCCTCCCCAGCTCGAACTGTGGCTGCTGCGCCATGGGATGACCAGCTGGGCCCGCGACGGGCGCCACACCGGCCTCACCGACCTGCCCCTACTGCCGGAGGGTGAGGCACAGGCCCTGGCCCTAGCGCCAGGGCTGGCGAGCCAGCGCTTTGCGGCGGTGCTGGTGAGTCCGCTGCAACGGGCCCGGCGCACCGCCGAGCTGGCGGGCCTGGGGGAGGGCGCCCAGATCTGCCCCGACCTGCAGGAGTGGGACTACGGCCGCTACGAGGGCATCAGCACCGCCGAGATCCGCGCCCAGGTGCCCGACTGGACCGTATGGAGCCATGGCTGCCCAGACGGTGAAAGCTGCCTGGAAGTGGAGCAGCGCTGCCAGCGGGTGATCGCCTTTGCCCAATCCCTGGTGGCCTCCCAGTCCGAGCTGGGCGCCGTTGCCCTGGTAGCCCACGGCCATATCTTGCGCAGCCTGGCGGGCACTTGGCTGGGGCTGGGGGCTGCAGGCGGGGCCCTGTTCAACCTGAATACGGCCACACTATCGGTGCTCGGCCACGAGCGGGAACGACGCACGGTCGTGCGCTGGAATGCCCAGGTAACGACCCCACCATGAGTACCAACCTGCTCGGCGAGCTATCAGCTTTTGGTTTGGCGATCGGCTTTTCGCCGCTGCACATCGGCCTGCTGCTGCTGCTCCTGCTCGGCCCCAAGCCGCTGCAGCGGGGCGGGCTGTTTGTGGCTGCCTGGCTGGCCACCGCCGCCCTGGCCATAACCCTGCTGCTCACGGTGGGCCACGGCCTGCTGCTGAGCATGGACAAGGGCAGCGACCACCTCACCGGCCTCGACCTACTGGCCGCTGGCGCCCTGCTGGGGCTGGGGGTGAAGGAGCTGCTGAATAAAAATGAAGAGGGTGCGGGGCCGCCGGGCTGGACGCGCCGCCTCGATCAGTTCTGGGCCATGCCCCTGCCGCTGCTGCTGGCCATCAGTGCCGGCCTGCAGGTGGCCAGCCCCGACGATCTGTTTCTGTTTGCCAAGTCCGCCAGCAGCCTGCTGTCAGCGGGGCTCGGCCGCGGCCAGGAGCTGCTGGCCACTGGGATATTCAGTCTGGTGAGCGCCAGCCTGCTGCTGCTGCCGCTGCTGGCCCTGCTGCTGGCCGGCCCAGAGCGCATGCTGCCCCTGCTGGAGCGGGGCAAGCAGTGGCTGTTCGCCAAGGGCGACCTGCTGGTGGGCCTGGTGAGCGTGGCCCTGGCGGTGTATCTGGGCTGGCAGGGCATCGAGGGCCTGCGGCTGGCCTGAGAGGCCAGCGCAATCAGCCATCCGCCTGCAACCAATCGCTCCAGAGCTGCTGGTCGGCGAGGGCGCTGGGGCCACCACCTGGCGCGCCGGCCTGGAGGGTGACCGCCTGGCTGGCCCGGCTCACGGCCACGTACACCAGCTGGCGGCGCAGCACGGTGTCGCTGGGCCAGAAGACATCGCCATCCACAAACACCTCGGAAAAAGTGCTGCCCTGGCTGCGATGCACGGTGAGAACGGCGGCCGGACCGAGGGAAGCAAAGGCATCTCGCACCAGGAAAAAACGGCGCCACAGACCCTTGCCGTCCTGCTTGCCGGCGTCCTTGGCCTGTTGGCGTAGGCGGGCCAACACAGCCTCGAGGGCGATCCGGGCCGCCGAGCCCAGGGGCGGCAGTAGCCGCAGGCTCAGCTGGCTATCGCCGGCCTCCACCCGGGCGGTGAGGGTATCGATCACCGGCGCATCAGGCACGCCGAAGTCGGCCAGATCGCAGCGTTCGGGAATGACATCGCGCACCACCAGCTCCCGGTTGGAGCCCAGCAGCATGTCGGGCTCCTCGGCGGCATCCTCGCCCTCGCGGCAAGCGGGGGCCATCACGGCAGCGCGGGTGATCAGCACCTCACCTGGCAGCACCGGCAGCTGGTCGGCCATTTCGCCGTGCAGGGCGCGGCGGGCGATCGGCACCAGCTGCTCGAGGGAGCGGTTTGTGTAGCAGAGGATGCGGGCTAGGTCGGGGTTGTCGGTTTCGGCGCTGCGGCGCAGAGCTGCCTGGGCGGCCTCGAGCCACTCACGCCGCTCCAGCAGGGCCACCTGACCGCTGGCATTGCGGATCGGCGGCAGCGGCGGCGGGCGGCGGCAGGGCAGGTCGCCCTGGCGCAACCCCGAGGCCAGGCGCAGCACCGGCCCCTGGTGGCGAACCACCTGGCGCAGCTCGGCCCGGCTGGCCCGGCCCAGGCTGAACACCGGGCTCACGGGTTCACCAACCGGCGGCAACTGAGCCGGATCGCCCACAAACACCAGCCGGGTGCGAAAAGGGTGGGCACAGCGCAAGCTGATCTCCAGCAGGGTGGAGTCCACCATCGAGGCCTCATCGATCAGCACCAGGCCCAGGTGCTCGAGGGCGACGGCGGTTTGCTCCGTTTCCTCGCAGCGCTCGATATCACGCTGGCGCTTGAGTTTCAGCCGCAGCAGGCGGTGAATGGTGGAAGGAAACCAGGTGGGCGAAAGGCCAGCCCCAGCCAGATAGGAGCGCAGCACACCCACGGCTTTATGGGTGGGGGCCACCACGGTCCAGCAGAGGCCGCTGGCCTCCACCTGGGCCAGAAAGCGCATCGAGAGGAAAGTTTTGCCGGTGCCGGCGTAGCCGCTCAGCACAAACGGCGTGCCATCTGCGGGCGCCACCAGCCAATCGGCGAAGGCGGCGGCGGCGGCCTGCTGGTCGGCAGTTAGGGCCGCGGCGGGGTCAACCAACCGCGGTGAACCAGCCCAGGCCCTGGGCCAGATGCAGCGGCGAGCCAGCCAGCACCAGACCAGGCAAGGCCACCAGTGGCCCGATCAGGGCACCGATCAGCACCTCAAGGCGGGTGTGGCCGAGATTTTCCTTGAGGGGTTTCGGGGAGGAAGCAGCGCTGGCCATGGAGTTGTCACCCATCTCATTGACGCGGGCGGCGGTGAGGCCAGCGGCGCGGCGCACGCCAGAGGCGTCGTAGAGCACCACAAAGCAGAGGACGGCCGCCAGGGCAAACAGGGGCCCCTCAAAGCCCTGCACCCAACCCAGAGCTGCGGTGGTGCCTGTGAGCAGGGCCGAGTGGCTTGAAGGCATGCCACCGGTTTCCACCAGCACCCGAGGATTCCAGCGGCGATGCACCACCAACTCAATCACCAGCTTGGAGAGCTGGGCAACGCCACAGGCCGCCAGGCCCCACCAGAGCACGCCGTTGTCGAAGACGCCTATCAGCACGGTGTTACTCATTAATTACTCATCGGTCGCGGCTGGTGATGTAGTCGGCCAGGGCCAGCAAGGGCGCGGCACTGCCGTGCCAGGGAGCCAGGGCGGCCTTGGCCTCGACCACCAAGGCATCAGCCCGCTGGCGCGATTCCTCTAAGCCCAGCAGCTTGGGGTAGGTGGTTTTGTCGGCGGTGAGATCCTTGCCGGCGGTTTTGCCAAGCACTTCACTGCTGGCTGTGACATCAAGGATGTCGTCGATGATCTGAAAGGCCAAACCAATGCCGCGGGCGTAGGTGCCCAGGGCGGCCAGCAGGTCTTCGGAAGCACCGGCGATCAGGGCGCCGGTGAGCACGCAGGCCCGCAGCAGGGCGCCGGTTTTGTGCAGGTGGATGTATTCGAGGGTGTCTAGATCGACGGATTTGGCCTCACACTGCAGATCCACCACCTGACCGCCCACCAAGCCGGGGGCGCCGGAAGCCAGGGATAGCTCGCCCACCACCGCCAGCAATCGCTCGGCCTCCACGCCTGGGCTGCGCAGCGCCACCATCTCAAAGGCGCGGGTGAGCAGGGCATCGCCGGCCAGGATGGCGTTGGCTTCGCCATACACCTTGTGATTGGTGGGGCGGCCGCGGCGGAGATCGTCGTTGTCCATCGCCGGCAGGTCGTCGTGGATAAGCGACATGGTGTGAACCATCTCAAGCGCCACCGCCGTGGGCATGGCCAAGGCACTGTCGCCGCCTGCCAGCTCACAGGCCGCCAGGCAGAGGATCGGCCGCAGCCGCTTGCCACCAGCCAGCAGCGAATAACGCATGGCCTCGCGCAGGGATTCGGGCCGCTCCGGCCCCAGGGAGCCATCAAGGGCCACCTCCACCCGCAGGCGGGTCGCCTTCAGATAGGCGGCGAAGTCAAAAGGGCTGGAGTCCGCCGCGGTCATGGAGCTTCGGCCAGGGGCCTCCGTGCTAGCGGGATTCTCTCAGGCGGGGTGGCGCAGGGGGCTCAAGAGCGCGCAACGTTGCAGCCGAGAGCGCTGGCTTCCATTTTGATGGTCTCCTTGATTCCGTACAACCTGTACAGAATTAGGGACAGCAGCAGAACATCACCCCCCCCATCCTGTTCACCCCCTCGATCCTCATCAGTCCAGGGACCATCCAATCCCCGCTCAGGGCACCAGATCGCCCAGGTCGTGGGCGACGCCGGCCCGGCGGCACCAGGCCACCACGGTGTTTACCAGCAGCATGGTGACGGTCATCGGGCCGACGCCACCGGGCACGGGGCTGATGGCGCTGGCGATCGGCTCCACCTCCTCGAAACGCACATCGCCGCAGAGGCCACTTTCGGTGCGGTGGATGCCCACATCAATCACCACGGCACCAGGCTTGACATGCTCGGAGCCGATCATGCGGGGCCGGCCGGCGGCCACCACCAGCAAGTCGGCCTGGCGGGTGAGGGCAGCAAGGTCAGGGGTGCGGGAGTGGGCCACGCTCACGGTGGCATCGGCGGCCTGGAGCATCAGCGCCATCGGCTGGCCCACCAGGATGCTGCGGCCCACCACGACGGCCCGCTGGCCGGAAAGAGCCACGCCGTGGCGGGCCAGCAGGGCCATCACACCAGCGGGGGTGCAGCTACGCGGCCCCGGCTCACCCTTGAGCAGGCGTCCCAGGTTGAGGGTGTGCAGGCCGTCGGCATCCTTCTCCGGGTCGATCGCCAGCAGCAGCGGGCCCTCATCGAGGCCGGCAGGCAGGGGCAGCTGCAGCAGGATGCCGTCGCAGGCGGTATCGGCGTTGAGCTGCTGCACCGCGGCCAGCACTTCGGTCGCACTGGAACCAGCATCGAGGTGGGCCCCGAGGCTGGTGATGCCCACCCGGGCGCAGGCCTTCTCCTTATTAGCTACATAGACGCCGCTGGCAGGGTCGTCGCCCACCCGCAACACCGCCAAACCAGGCGGGCGACCCACCGCTGCCAGTCGCTCAGCGATCGTCGCCTGCAACCGGAGTTCGATCTCACCGGCCAGCTGGCGACCGTCCATACGGGTGGCCATGGTGCAGAAAGCAAGCACGCCTCCCCAGCTTGCAGTCCCGCCCGGCTTAGGGCCCGCTAGCGTTTTGGAATGGTGTTAAGGCGGTTGCGAACCCTGTGGCGGCAGCTATTGCGGCTGGAGCGCCCGCGGCATTCGCCGGGGGTTTGGCGCAATCGCGATACAGCGTCAGTGCTGCTGGTGTGCGCCCTGGTGGCACTGGTATCGAGTTGGCCCTGGTTGGTGGAGCCAAACCTGCGACCCGGCATGGAGGCGCCCTTCACTGCTAAGGCGCCGCAGGCGGCAATGGTGGTGGATAGCAACGCCCTGGAGGAGCGGCGCCAGGAGTTGGTTCCTCGCAGCACGGTGCAGGTGGTGGATGAGCAGGCCAACGGGCAGCTGCGTCAGAAATTGGAGCAGGATCTACAGGCGGTAGAGCAGCAGGCCAAATCAAACCAGCAGCGCATCGAACCGGTGGCAATCACCACCGAGGAGCGCAATTGGCTGCGGGGGGCAGGGGGCACCCAGCTCACGGCCTGGGGCCGGGAGGTGCGCCAAGCCCAGCTGCGCATGCTCAGCCAGGGACTGGCCGCTGGGGTGGCAGAAGGCCAGCTGCTGCAGGCGGCCACCCTGCAGCTCGAGCCCTTGGCACCGCTACCGCGGGGGCTGGGGGCACGGCTTTTGGCTAGCTCCCTGCAGGGCCACTCCAACCTGCGCAGTGATCCAGGCCTGAGCCAGCGACGCATCGAGGCGTTGATCACCCAGCAGGGGATCCCCACGATCAAGGTGCAGCAGGGAGATCTGATTACCCGTCAGGGCGACACGATCAGCCCCCAGGCCTTTGACGTTCTCGATTACTTCGGCCTGGTGAACCGGCGGCCGCGGCCCCTGGCCTGGCTTGGTCACTTCCTAGAGGCGCTGGCCATGGCTGGCGTGCTGGTGCTGGTGCTGCGCCGCTGGCGGGCCTGCCTGGAACCGCGGCACGCGCTGCTGGCCCTGGGGGCCCTGCTGGTGGTGCAGGGTTTTGCGCTGTGGCTGGGGCCGCTGGCGAGTCCGCTGGTGCTGCTGGTGCCCCCGGCGCTGCTGCTAGCCCAAGGCCTGGGCACCCCCTGCGGCTTGGCCTGGCTGGCGGCAGCCAGCTTCCTGTGGCCGATGCCGATCACGGCCCTGATGGCAGTGAGGCTGCTGGTGGCGGCAGCGGTGGGCAGCGTGGCGGCCCTGGCGGCCGGACGACAGCGCAGCCGGGCCGAACTACTGCAACTGGCGGTGCTGCTGCCCGGCGCGGGGCTGCTGCTGCAGTGGCTCCTACTGCAATGGGGGCTGCAGGGGCCGGGAGCGGTGGCCCGGGTGGACCTCGTAAGCGAAGCCCTGCTGCTGGGCGGGCTGCTGATGGCGGGCCTGCTGCTGGCGCCCCTGGTTGAAACCTTCTTTGGCTTGGTGACGCGGGCGCGGTTGATGGAGCTGGCCGACCTGCAAAGGCCCCTGCTGCGGCGGCTCTCGGTGGAAGCACCCGGCACCTTCGAGCACACCTTGATGATCGCGGGCCTAGCGGAGGAGGGGGCGCGGGCCATCCAGGCCGATATCGATCTGGTGCGCACGGGGGCGCTCTATCACGACGTGGGCAAGCTGCACGGCCCCCAATGGTTTATCGAGAACCAGGGCGAGGGCGCCAACCCCCACGACAGCCTTGACGACCCCTTCGCCAGCGCCGCCATCCTGCAGGCGCATGTGGATGAGGGGTTGAAGCTGGCCCGCCGCTACCGGCTGCCGCGCCCCCTGGCCGACTTCATCCCAGAGCACCAGGGCACCTTGAAGATGGGCTACTTCCTGCACCATGCCCGCGAACGGGATCCGGGCGTTGCCGAGGAGCGCTTCCGCTATCGGGGGCCCACGCCCCGCAGCCGGGAGACGGCGATCTTGATGCTGGCCGATGGCTGCGAAGCAGCCCTGCGCTCCCTGCCGCCCGGCACTAGCGAAAGCGAGGCTCGCCAGATGGTGCGCCGCATCATCGAAACCCGCCAGGACGACAACCAGCTAGCCGAAAGCGGCATCAGTCGGGCCGAACTGGAACTACTGATCCGGGCCTTCGTGCGGGTGTGGCGGCGGATGCGCCACCGGCGGATCGCCTACCCGATCCCAGCCAGAAAGGGCTACAGCGCCTAGGACGGCTCCTCAAATTGCTGCCAGGCCTCGAGCAGGGTGTAGGCCGCCAACTTGCGCCGCCAGACATCTACCGCGCCGCCCTGATCCGGATGCCACTTGGGCAGGTTGCGGCGCCAGGTCGAGCGCACCACGGCCCAGGCACTACCTGGCTCGACTCCAAGCTCGGCGCAGGCCCGCTCGTAGGCATCGGCCGGGCGTTCCGGAGCCGCTGCAGCGGGAGCAGCCGGCGAAACCGGCCTGCGCAGCAAGTGCCTCCGCAGCAACGGCCTGCTTGGCCTCCTCACCAGCAGCCACAGGCCGCGCAGCAGCCCATTGGCAATCAGCAGGACACCCACCCCGGCGAATATCGCCGGCGACCAGAGCATGCGCAGGCTGTCGGAAGCGAGCTGGGAGTTGCCCTGCCCCCCCCTGCTGGCTGGCACCCACCAGGATGAAGGCGGCCAGCAGCGCACCGAGGCCAAGACTGATCAGGCCGTGCAGCAGCGAGTCCAGGGCAGGGAGAATCCGGCCCCTCATCGGCGCGGGGCGCGCAGGGACTGCAGCTTGCGCTCCAGCACGATCCCCGCGGGCACCAGGGTGACCAGGTTGGCCACGATCAAGGGGCCATCGCCTGTGTAAAACCCGTAGATGGCCCACAGGGCAATTCCGGCAGTAAAAAGGCCGTACATGCGCAGGGAGATGGCGCTGGTGTCGCCACTGCGCAGGGTCTTTAGGGCCTGGGGGAAGAAGCTCAAGGTGGTGAGCAACGCTGCCAGGTATCCAAGGCCGCGCACAGCGGGACTAACCAAAGGAACTGCCATGGGGGTTGGGCGAGCGTGCCGCCAGCATGGGAGCTGGCACTCGATCCTGCCCCCACTCCCATGACATTGCTCAGCTTCCGCGAGCTCCAGGCCCAACTGCAGCCGCATTGGGGCCAGAGCACCGCAGCCCAGGGGCCGGATGTGGACGTGCTGATGGTGCCGTCGCTGTCGATGGACCAGAACCAGATCGACCTGGTGACCGGCGCCCACCACTACGAGGAGCGCCAGCTGTTTTCGCTGATCCGGCTGCGAGATCCGGGGGTGCGCATGGTGTACGCCACCAGCAAACCGCTGGGGGAGCTGGTGGTGGATGCGGTGCTGGAGCTGCTGCCGGGGGTGCCCACCTCCCACGCGCGGCGGCGGCTGCACCTAGTCGACACCGACGACGCCTCCAACCGGCCCCTCACCGCCAAGCTGCTGGAGCGGCCGGCCCTGCTGGGGCGCATCGCCGAGCTGCTGCGGCCGGGGCGCAGCTTCATCAACTGCTTTGTGGTGAGCGACCTGGAACGCCAGCTCTCGGAGCGGCTGCAGGTGCCGCTGCTCGGCACCGATCCAGCCCTGGGCTACTGGGGCAGCAAGGCCGGCAGCCGCGAGCTGTTCGCCCGCTGCGGCGTGCCCCACCCGCCCGGCTCGGCCCTCACCCACAACCTCGACGACCTGTGCGAAGCCACCGCCGAGCTGTGGGAAGCCCACCCCGAGCTGCGCAAGTGCGTGGTGAAGCTCAATGAGGGCTTCAGCGGCGAGGGCAATGCCCCGCTGCCGCTCGAACCCCTACAGCTGGCCGGGCTCAGCGGCGCTGAGCGGCGGCGGCGGTTGCGGCAGGCCCTTGAAGTGCTGCCGATGCCTGCAGCCAGTTGGAAGGAGCAGCTAGCGGAGCAGGGGGCGCTGGTGGAGGCTTGGCTGGAGGGAGGGGAGGAGCTCAGCTCACCAAGCGTGCAGGGCACGATTTATCCTGGCCCAGCCGGCCAGCCAGGCCAGGTGGAGGTGCTCTCTAGCCATGAGCAGGTGCTGGGCGGCGCCAGCGGCCAGACCTACCTGGGCTGCAGCTTCCCGGCGGCCGAGCCCTACCGGGCCGAGCTGATGCGCCACGGCCAGGCGGTGGGGGAGGCGCTAGCGGCAGAGGGGGCGCTGGAGCGCTACGCGGTGGATTTCATCGCCCGGCGCTTTGGCGATCGCTGGGATCTGCAGGCGATCGAGGTGAACCTGCGCCAGGGGGGCACCACCCACCCCTACATGGCGCTAAGCGCCATCACCAGCGGCAGCCTCGATCCAGCCAGCGGGCTGTATCACGCCCCCAGCGGCCCTTCCCTGCACTACAAGGCAACGGACAACCTCACGGCGCCGCACCTGCGCGGGCTGCTGCCGGTGGATCTGATCGACATCGTGGCTGAGGCGGGCCTGCACTTCGACCAGGCCCAGATGCGCGGCAGCGTGTTTCACCTGCTGGGCTGCCTGTCGCAATACGGCAAGCTCGGCATGACCTGCATCGGCCGCAGCGCCGCGGAAGCAGAAGCGGTGTACGCCGCCACGGAAGCGGAGCTGCTACTGGGAGCCGGGCGGCTCGGGCACGAGGGCCCTAGCTGACGCCTTGGAGCAGCTGCTGGCGTTGCAGATCCTCGGGGAGCGACGGGGAGGAAAGGCGGTGCAGAACTGTCCAGGATTCTGTACAAGCTGTACGGAATCCTGGAGCGCACGGCGCATCGCCGCCAAGGGTTTTGCACTACCAGGCCTCTCTGGCTTCACCTTCCAGCTGGCCCTGCGCCAGCTGGTGGCCAACCAACTCTGCCGCCAGCCCTGCTGCAGCCTGGGCTGAATGTCTGGGCTAGGTAGCCTGAAAGACCCATCTTGACAGAGGCGATGCGATCCGGTTGGTTGGAGGTAGTTCCAGAGCAGTCATGCAGCGGACGGAGCTCCTCTCCATCTTTCGCCTCAAAGAACTGCCCAGCACGCGGCAGGAGCTGTACCAGGCGATCCAAAGCACCAACCCCCAGCTTGACGGCTGGGCCGATCTGGAGCTGGCGGCCTACCGGCGGGCCGCCTGAGACCAGCCATGGGCCAGCGAACTGGAGCGGGCCTGGTGGCGGCAACCCTGCTGGGGCTGCTGCTGGTGGGCTGCAACGGCGCCGAACGGGAGCGCCGGGCTGAAGCGGAGCGCCAGCGGGCGGCGGCGGTGGAACGGCAACGGCAACAGGGCGCCCTGGTGAGCCGCTGCCGGCGCCAGCAAGGGGCGATGAGTGAGCAGGTGCGCGCCTTGAGCAGCAGCAGCGCCGCGCTCAGCCGGCTAAACCAACAGAGCTATGCGCCCCTGCCCCAGCCGGCGGCGCCCGACCCGGCAGTGCTGGCGCGCTTCACCCGCGACGACCAGGAGCTGGAGCAGGAGCGCTACCAACAGGCCCTAGCGCGCTGGAGGGAGGCCGATGGGGCGGCGCGGCAGCGCTGGCAAGCCCAGCAGGCGGCCGAGCGCCAGCAGCTCACGGCCCGCCAGAACGCAGCCCGGGCCGCCCTCGCCAAACTCGGCGTGGCCGCCAGCCCCGAAGCCCAGAGCGCCTGGAGCCGCTGCGATGGGCCGGCGCTGATGGCCGTGACCCAGGGCGCCGCCAACTGAACCCTGCAGCTACACCGTCAGTCGAGCCAAACCAGGTCGGTCTGGAGCTCCAGGGCCATGCGACTTGAACCGCGAAGCAGCTGCGCGAGTTCGGCAGGGGTGAGCACCAGGGCATCACAGCTAAGCGGCAGGCGCTCCAGCGGCCAGGAGTGAAGGCGCTGGTGCTGGGGACCATCGGCGGCCTCATCGATCAGCAGCAGATCCAGATCACTACCCACCGACGCGTTGCCAAGGCCGTAGCTGCCGAACACGCCCACACGCCTCAGGCTGGGCCGCAGGCGGCGTTGCTCATCTGCCCAGACCCGAGCCTCCGCAAGAACCTGCTCAGGCCGAGGCCAGCGCAGCACAGATTGCGTCAACGAGCGCACGGGCATGGCTGAGGGCGTCCTGGCTTTGCAGGCGGCCAAAGTGATCGGTGGGAGCACCTTCTGGAAGGCTATCGGGGTAGCGGGTGGGGATGTAAAGGGCATCGAGCACCCTAGGCGATCCTCCAGATCGGACACCGCGGCAGCCACAGGGGGCGGCAAGTCGCGCAGCGAGCGTCCCAGGCCATGGCCCCAGCTCTGCTGGCCGTGGTGCAGATGCAAGGCATTGAGAGCCTTCTCCGCCGCCTGGTGACAGGCGAAACAGGCCCACTCGTGGTGGCCTGCATCGGCACTGAGCTGGGCCTGGGCGAGGTCGGCCTTGGCTTGATGCAACCAGTCGGCCGAGCGGTTCATCGGGTGCTGTTCATCGCGAGCCGTTGATGGGTGCATTCTGAGCGCGCGCCAAGGCGGCGCCACACCAGCAAGCGCAGCGACGGCAAGCGGGTCTACGACCCATCCGTTTCACATGCTCCCGGACGTCGGCATCAAGTCCAGGCAGAGATCGATATCCGAACCTGGCTGATACGTCCCCATGGCGCGCGACCCAAACAGCCAAAGAGATTGCGCTTCAGGCTGGGCGCTTAAAAGACAGAGAAGCTGCTGAGCCCGGTGATCTGGAATCCCAGGAATGGATGTGCTTCGGGTGTGCTCTTCCAACGAATCAGTGATCGTCAAGGCTGTTCCTCTGCGATGCGCTGCTTTAAGCGTTGGCGTAATTGTTGGAAGCAGGGCAGGTAGCTATTGATGATTTGCTCGGCAATGGCATCGGCGGTAGCGCTGAAGCGCTGCTGCCAGCGGATGTCTTCTGCCTTCAGCTCACATCACCAGGGGATTGGTGGCTTCCATGGCCTCCCTTTCCAGGATAAGGCTGCCCAAAGGGGAGTCTCCGCGGGGGAGAAAGCCATGGAGGTTCTGCTGAAAGCGGTTCCTCACGGCACTTGCTCCAACGTGATGTCTGTTTTCACCTGTCTGAATTCTGTACAGGCTGTACAGATTCCGGAGCTTGAGGCGTGTCCGCATCCCCACCCGCTGCCACGGGGAGCGCGCCGCTCCTCTGGCGATCAACCGTGCCATTCCTGCGGCAGATCGGCGATGGCCCGAAACTCAGGATCCTTGTGCAGCAGGATGGCACCCACCTGCTGCGCGGCCGCCGCGATACAGGCATCGGCCAACGAGAGGGAATGGAGTGCCTTGATGATGGCGGCTTGCTCGAGCAGGGGCTCTGAGGCCTCCACCCAGTGCAGCGGCAGGGCCTTGAGTGCTCTTAGGCCAAGCGGCCGGAGCGCTCGTCTTCGTCTTTCCAGACGCGGTAGAGCACCTCCATCCGGCTGAGAAAGCAGGCGTAGCAGCGCCCTGGCTGCTCAAGCGCTTCTTCAACCCGTCCGGCACCAGGTTTGTCGTCGCGCAGGGTGAGCAGCGCCGATGTGTCGAGCAGGAGTAACGATCCCATCTGGCACCAATTCGTTTTGCAGGAAATCAGTGGCCAGACGCCCGCTCGGCCTGCCGCTCGGCTTCGCGATCAGCAAGCAAGCTCTGGCTGGAGCCACCACGTCGGCCCATGCCGCGAAAGGCTTTGACCGGCGATAGATCCACCGGCACAACCCGGATGGAGCCATCAGCTTCAACGATCCATTCCAGCCGCTGGGATGAACCGAGGCAGAAGCGCGCCCGAATCGGAGCAGGGATCACGGTTTGCCCACGGGCGGTGATCGTGCTGCGCATGACCGAGAACGAACCGCGTGAATTACCGAACTTTAGCCGGAATCATTCACAGGATGGGCCGTAGCTGCTGGCGGCGGCGCCAAAGCCCGGACGCCAAAGCACCGCTTTATGCCCATAAACGCATCAAAAGGGTCAAAAAAGCGCAATGACGCAGCAGCGCTACGTTGATACCATCAACATTTGCCACTTTGGGTGAGACTCCCCGCCGCTCCCGCCGGCCCCAACGCCGCCAGCTGTGCTGCCCGGCCCATCCGGAGCAGCGCATTGAGGGCAATGGCAAGAAGTACTTCCTGCACCTGCTCACGCCCGAGCAACTGAAGGCCCGCGGCATGGCCGACAAAAAGGCCAAGCTGGTGATCCAGGCCTATCCGGTGCTGGTGCTGAGCAACGAGTGGCTAGAGGAGCTGTTCTGCCCGGCCTGCAGCACCAGCCGCTGGTGCCATGTGACCAAACACGACCGAGTGGAGCACACGGTGCGCTGGGCGCCGCGGGACCTGTGGGAGCAAGTGGCCCATGTGGATCCTGTGGTGGCCAACCCCACGGTGAGCGAATACACCCGGCGGGAAGCACGGCGCTACCGCAGCAAGCGCAGCGACGGCAAGCGGATCTACGACCCGAGCTGAGCGGCAGCGCGGTCGAAGGTGGCGAAGCGTTCACTACCCAGCTGCCGGCCGCCAAAGGCGATCACACCATCAGCGAAATCGCCCGCTGAGGCCAGCAGCTGAAGACCTGCACCGACCGCCGGGCGATCAGCCATGACCGTGCGACTAGCGATCAGGGCTTCGATCACCGTGGTGCAGTCGGCCGCGGTGAAGCCATAGACCCTCCGCAAAACCCACACCAGCTCACAGAACACCGGCAGGCGAATCGCCACCTGCTCCGCTCGCGACAACAGGGCACTGGCGATCTCGGCCTGCACCGGCTCGTCCTGAACCAGGGCGCGCACCAGCCGCCGCCATCGATCCAGCCCAACTGGCGGCGGCGGCCTGGTTGAGCTCATCAAGCGTGGCGTGATGGCGGGTCCGACCTGCCAGCAGACCAAGGCAGTCGTGAATGGAGCCGGTGGCCTGCTCAGCGTGGAGCTGGAGCCGCCCACCCGGGAGCACCTGCACGTCCAGGCGCTGACCAGGCTTGATGCCCAAATGAGCCAGAAAATCCTTGCGCAAGGTCACTTGACCTTTGCAGGTGACCGTCAGCGTTGTTGCAGCCAAGCCGGTCCGATGCACCCCACCAGGGCAAGGCAGTCCTCCATTGCCGGCGCCATGGCCCCTGAAAATCCGGTCAGCCGAGCCGGAAGCACGATCGGCCTCGCTGTCACCTAGCAAGCACTGGCAGGGGCCACCCCGCTGGCCCATGGCACGAAAGGCCTGCACCGGCGATTGGTCAGTGGGACACACCCGGATAGAGCCATCAGCCTCCACTGTCCACTCCAATCGCTTGGGGGGACCCAGCGCAAAGCGATCCCGGATTGCAGCAGGAATCACGGTCTGCCCGCGACTGTGATAGTGCTGCACATGGAGAGAGCCCCAGCCGGTGAACTACCGAAACCTATCCATAGTCTTCGCGGCTCGTCCTGCCAGGATGCACTCACGCTCTCACCACAGCGTTTGGCAGGGGAACGGAGCCAAGGCGGGATCCAGGGTGAGCAGGATCAGCTGCTCCAGCTCCGCCTGGGCAGCCAACAAACGGTCGAAGGGGTCGCGGTGCGGCAGTGGTTAGCGGCCTGCCTGCACGCCATGGCGCCAGCTCACTGGCAACGGCTGAAAACCTTGTTGCTCAAGGAGCGGCCAACCGGCTTGGAGCAGCACGTCCGCGGTTGGCAAGCGCCCGAGGCGGTGCTTGGTGGCGATTTCCCAGGCGGAGGGTGCACTGACGTAGACGGGCTGGGCTGGGTCCGACAGCACTGCATGCACAGCTGGGGAGAGACGTTCAGGCTCGGCTAACCACCAGAGCAGGGCGTGGGTATCGAGCAGAAAGGCCATCAGATGAGAAAAACCGCCTCGTCGATGGCGTCAAGCTCCTCGATCGGCAAAGGCGCCAGCAGATCATCCGGCGCCGGCAGCAGCAGCTGGCCCTTGAGCACACCCGGCTGGCGCTTGGGCTCGCCTTGCTCAAGGGGAACAAGGCGGGCCCAGGGCTTGCCGTCCTTGGCCACCACAATGGTTTCGACGGCATGGGCGGCATCAATCAGCCGGTAAAACTGAGTCTTGGCCTGGTGAACATTGACCGATCGCACTACCGGGAACGCAAGGCCTGCCAAGGCTAGTCCGGACATGGACTAATAGACGGCCGCTCCAGTTTCTCGATCAGTTCCACGTCGTCGCCGAGGCAGCGGAAGTCGGCATTCATTATGTGGTGCCGGGTCTGATGGAAACGGGCCGTGGCCTGGATGTGCTGTCAGCCATTGGCTGGCGGCTAACGCGCCACCGGGCCTACCGCGGTGCGGCGCAGGGGTTGGGCCAGCAGGGCGGCGTATTGGTCCAGGGTGCTGCGGTTGACGCGCTCCACCTGGAACTCCGCCACCACCTTCTGGCGGGCCGCCTTCCCAAAGCGGCGGGCCAGGTCGGGATTGGCGAGCAGCAGGCGGATGGCGAGTTCGATAGCGCGGCCATCGCCGAGGGGCACGAGCAAACCGCAATCGCCGTGGTCCACCACATCGCGGCAGCCGGGCACGTCGGTGGTGATGATCGGCCGCTCCATGGCAGCCGCTTCGATCAGGGCGCGGGAGAGGCCTTCCCGCCAGGAGGGCAGCACCACCACATCAGAGGCGGCATAGAGGGCGCGCATGTCTTCGACATGGCCTAGGCAGCGGATGCGGGGGTTGGTGCGCAGGGCCTGCAGATCGGCTGGGGTGAGGGCACTGCGGTTGCCGTCGTCGAGCTCACCGGCCACGAGCAACTCCAGCGGCACAGCTTCGGCCCAGAGGGCCTGGCAGGCTTCAAGCACATCCTGCACACCCTTCTCGCGAATCAACCGGGACGGAAAGAGCAGCTGCAGGGGATCGCGGAAACGCCCGGCGGAATCGGCAGTCGGCTGAAAATGCTCGATGTCGACGCCCGAACCGCGGATGAGACGGGCCCGGTCGCCGTCGGTGATGCCGAGCTGGATCAGGCGCTCCTGGTCGTCGGCGTTTTGGAACACCACGGTGGCGCGGCGGGCGCTGAACACGGCGCGGTAGAGGGGCTTGAGGGCGCGGCGCAACAGCCTGGTGCGCTTGCGGCGGCCGAGAAACACATGGCCCAGGCCGGTCACGGCATTAACCACGCGATACACACGGGCGCCTTTCGCCGCCAGGGTGCCGTAGAGGCAGGCCTTGATCGTGAAGTGATGCACCAGGGCCGGCTGCTCGCGGCGGTAGACGCGCAGCAGATCCACGACCGACTTGAGCTCAAGCAGGGGATTGATCGAGCGACGCGCCAACATCCAAGGGTGCACAGTGACTCCTTCTGCTTCGAGCAGGGCGGTGTATCTGTCGTGGGGGGCAACGGCCTCAACGACATAGCCGGCGGCACGCAGATCGCGCAGTAGGGGCAGGCGGAAGTTGTAGAGATACCAGCTGGTGTTGGCGACCAGCAGCACCCTTACGTCAGAGGCGCTCACTGGTTCAACCCCTCATAGAGCGGCGGGCATAGCGATGGGGAGGAGCCGAAACATAGGCAAGCCAACCCAGAACGAGCGGAAAGCCGATCAAGAGCAGGCGAAGTAACGCTGTGGCCACAAGTGCTTGGCGAGTAGACAGTCCATAAAGAAGCAAAAGGCCTACTCCGGTGCCATCAGTCACTCCCAACCCTGCAGGCAACAGTGACACAAAGCCACTGAGCCCCATCACCACACGGACCAGCACAGCTGCCATAGGAGCTGGGGGCTGATCAGAAATCACCTGCCAGATGCCATAGAGCAGGGCAGACTCCAGTAGCCAAGAAACCAAGGCCAAGCCAAGCCCGAGCGCCATTGGCCAGGGGCGGAGCAAGGGACCCAAATGCAGCAATGCAAGCAGGCTCTGGCGCATGAGCCGTTGGGGAAGGTTGCGCCATCCCCCATTTTCAATAGCGGCAGGCAAACGATGGACCAGTGCAGACAGCGAGCCGCGGTGGGTGCAGAGAGCCAGCATGGCGGCCACCGCTACCACTACCGCCGTTAGGCCCAGCGGAGTTCGACCGCTGAAGCCCAGTGCCAACAAGAGCAAAGCAGCGGCCAGGCCGGTGATGCGCTCGGCCAGCAACACGGCCAAGCCAACAGCAAGAGGCACATCACAACGTTGCTGAAGCCAAACTGCTCGCAGTGCCTCACCGCTGCGGGCAGGCGTGAACAACAGAGCCCAACCCTGCACATAGATCAAGAAGGCTTGGCGCCAGGGCGGGCGTGGTACCAGCCAACCAAGCAAGAACCACCAACGGAGCATGAGTACGCAACTAGCCGCACTGAGCAAAAGCAGAGCCCATATCCAGAAAGCCCATGACAAATGGGTGATCAGGCTCAGCAAAGGTGGCCAGGCCTGTTGATCAAAGCGCTCACAACACTCAAGACCTTCTCAGGCTCACGGATGCGGGGGTAACGCAAGGCAGGCGCAGTATTCAACCGCCGTTGCAGCAGCATCCTCAAGCGCTCTTGAGGAAAGGGAGCTGCCCAGCCGAGGCTGTTCAACAGCAGCGACCAGGCAGGCAACCAGCCTGGCTCATCGGGATGGGCATAGAGATCTTCATAATGAAGCAAGGGTGGAGAGCCGGGCAAAGCAAGCATGCGCCGGTGAAGGTGTACGTAAGCCGCTAGGAGGCTGATCAAATAAGGCGATTCCCTAGACAACAGCACACTCAGGTTCCGGTAGAGGGCTGCAGGGGCAGGGGGACGAAGGATCGGCAACGCCCGGATTAAGGGAAAAAGCTTCTGAACCCGAATCTTGCGCGCCATTGATTCAACCCACGTCACGGGGCTGCGGGTCAGCAGCATCAGGTGGTCGGAGCGGGAGGCTAGGAGCTCGGGGGCGCAATAGCTGAGCAAAGGATCAACGCGCACCTCCTGACCACCCGGCTTGGGAAGCGCCAGTGGGACCAACCCGCCGGCGAACCATTCGGCCAGAGAAGGCTGGACATGGGCGAGGGGGATCAAGACCCGTGAAAAGGGATGCTCATGCACCACACTCACCTGTGGGCTAGGCGCCAACTGGGAGAGGATACGCACTAACGATTGAGAGCCGGTGCGACCGGGTGAGAGCAGGATGACTCTGGCCGGCAAGCTCACGGGACAGGGACACGAGATGGCAACGCCAACCTTATGGACCGAAGGAACTGATTTGAGCGCGGTGGCGGTTGTGATCCCATGCCATAACGAAGAGGACACAATCCTGGATGTGGTTCAGAGCCTGCCCGAAGGCCTGGGTGATTGGTTGGTGGTGGATAACGGCTCGGGGCCTGTCTGCCAGGAATTGCTGCGGAAACACCTGCCTGCAGAGAATCTCCTGCAGCTTCCAGAAGCAGCTGGGGTGGGTGGGGCTTTTCTGGAGGGTTGCCGGCAGCTGCGCAAACCGGTGCGCTGGATTTGCAAGCTGGATGGCGATGGCCAGTTCGCCGAGGTGAACCTCGCAGCATTTCTAAAGGCGGGCCAACACAGCGGAGCTTCCTTCGTGAAGACGGCGCGCTGCAATCGCCATGGATGGAGGATGGAACCAGAACGCTTAGGGAGCCGCCATTGGGGCAATCAGTTGTTAACGCTGCTGCTCGGGCTTGCGAGCGGCTATTACCTGCTGGAAGACGGAACCAGTGGATTGTTCATGGCCGAACGGGCGGCGCTCAATGCCGCGACAGAAATGGGTGGATTGCGCAGAGATCATGGATTTGAAACATCTCTGCTGCTCAATCTTGGGAGTCTGGGAGCTGACTTATTGGAACTGCGGGTACCGATCTGCTACCAAGAAGATCGCCGACGCACGTTTTATGGCCGCGCCCTCGCTTTGCCATTGCTGAATTGCCTGTCGCGTGGGTATGTCATGCGGCTACTCCGTAGCCATCTGATCTACCGACTGTCGCTGGGTGGGCTCTTGCTGATGGCTGCGCTCACGCTGGGAATCGCTGGATCTGGGCTTACCGGGCTGGCAGCATTCAAAGCGTTCAGCATGGGGATGCCCACAACCCCAGGGATTTCATCGGCCGCCACCACCCTGCTCAGCTGGAGCGTGGCCGCAACCCTTGGCTTCCTTGGGTTCGACTTCGCCAGCACCTTCCGGCGTTATCGAAGCGCAAGCCTGTTTTGCTGCTGGCAACCAATCGCGGCCCAGGGAATCCAGGCCACGAGAAACCACCAGCCGAAACGCCCTTCGTGAATCGCCCACGTGGCCGCAATCACAGCCATGGAGGGGAGTGACACCAACACAACAGCCCAGAACAAACGGGAGCCTCGGGTCAGCCAGGCACCGCGCAGTGAGACCGCATAAAAAGCGAACATGCTGACAACGATGAACAGATTGAAACGCAGGGAATACCAGGGGCGCCACTGCCCCAACTCCCAAGCAATGCGCAGGGCCATCAACCGCAGGATCGCAAGCGGCCCCGAAGCCATCGAAACATCAAGCTCCGGATGGCTGTGGATCACGGTGCCCTGGGCAATCAACTGGGGGACCTTCATGGCCACAGGACTGACCAGCGGAGCCACCAACACCAATGCCGCCAACAGACCTGTCCAACCCAGAGCGATCAGCAGAACCGCCCGTGAGCCAGGACGCACGCGCAAGGCGAAGATCCAGGTGATGGCAGCAGCCAGGAGAGTAAAGGCATTGGGCCTCAACGATCCAGCAATGCCAGAAAAAATCAGCAGGGGCCAGCCAGGGCGAAACAGCGCCAACCAGAGCCACCCGATCACAGCTGAATAGAACAAGGGTTCCGTGAGCACATAGCGTGTCCACTGGGCTGTGAGCGGATTCAGGAGCCAGATCCCAGCAGCAATCCAGCCGGCCCTAGGCCCCGCCCAGCGGGCAGCGATCTGCCAGAGCGCCAGCGACGCCAGCCAAACAGCAGCAGCGTTGCCCACCACAGCTAGCCAAGCGGCAGGCCCCAGGAAACTGCAGAGACGGAGATAGAGGATCATTCCCAAATACGTCCTCTGTTGGGGAAGCAAGAGAGGAAATCGCTTGGCTCCGTCGAGGTAGAAGCCTGAATCGGGGACCAATACTGGGGCTGAAGGCAACTCAATGGCCCAGGTCACTAGGAGCTGGCCCAAGATCAACAACAAGCCGAGCAGGATGCAACGCTTCCAGATGGCCATCAGAAAGGCAGCAGCAGATTGCGGTAGGGCAGCCAGGCAGAACTGTGGGCAGCAAAAAACAGCCACACCAGCAACACGGCCAGGGAGAGGCCCACCAGCAGCTGATTCCAGATGCCCGGACTAATGCCAAACAAACGTGTATCGGGCAGGCGACTACCCACGAACAGTTGCAAGGGGATCAGGTAGAGGGCGAGGCGATCAACAGCGGTGGACGAGGCAATGGTGGCAAGGCCAATGGCGGCGAGGACGGCAGCGAAGCTGAGCAGCGTCCAGATGCGCATCGCCCGGGGTGTCAAGCCAAAGCGACGCCGGGCCAGTAGGAATGCTAGGGCTGGCAGCAGGCAGAGTACTACCCGAATCAAGGCACCCTGGGATTCATATTCCGCGTCCAAATAACCTGACTGAAACGACTCCACACTGGTTGCCAGCATGGAGCTGAACAGGCCGTAGCCCGCTGCCGCTACCAACCCCAGGCGCAGGACCTGACCGAAGCGCAGGTTGGAATTGAGGGTGAAGGCAGACAGCAGCAGTAACACCAGGGCGGTTTTGTGAAACGTGGCTGCCAGGGCAATCCAACCCAGAAACCAGAGCAGCCGATCACGCTCGAGGGCCAGCAATGCCAAGCATTCCAGGCCTATAGCCACCGATTGGCGGGTATAGCCCATGGCCACCACGATCACCAGGTAGGGGAAGGCGATGGTGAGGGCGAGCCAGGGGCGGGGCTGGGCGCGGCAGAACTGCACCAACCCCAGCGTGAAGATCAACCCACAAACGGTGTTCACCAGGAAGACACCTCCCCCCCAGTTGGCGCCAAACCAGTTGAGCAGCACATAGCCGGTTTCATCCTGCTGAAAGATTTCAGCGAAGGGTTCCCCTGCTTCCCTTTCAACGGCAGGTAGGTAGTTCATCCAGTCACCACCCACCTGATCGCGCAGGCCGATGAACAGGGTGAGACAGACCAAGAGGGCCATGATGGTGCATTGCCCCCACCTTCGAGCCCCTCCCAAGGCGTTCAGGGCCACCAAGGCCCAACTCAACAAATAGGGAATCACCGCTTCAGCCCCATTGCTCGAGCCAGGCCTGCCACATCAGCACAGTCCAAAGCTTGGTGGTGTGGTCGTAACGGCCGCTGAGGTGTTGCTGCCAAAGCTGGCTGATGGGTTCGGGGCGCAGGTAGCCCTCCTGACGGAGGCGATCGGGGTGGAGCAGCTCAGAGGCCCAGGGGCGCAGGGGGCCGCGCAGCCACTGGCCGATCGGGATCGCGAAACCGGCTTTGGGGCGTTCAATCAGCTCCTTCGGCACGTATTTATAGAGGATCTGGCGCAGGGCCCATTTGCTGGTGTTGCCCCGGATTTTCATGGCCATGGGCAGCCGCCAGGCCACCTGGGCCACGCGGTGATCGAGGAAGGGTGCGCGGGTTTCTAGGCCCACGGCCATGGCGGCACGATCCACTTTCACCAGGATGTCGTCCGGCAGGTAACTGAGGGAGTCCCAGGCCATCATGCGGGCGATGGGATCGCTGGAGAGGCAAGCGGGAAGGGGCTGATCGATGGCCGTAGATGGCAGCTCCGGGGGCTCGCCTTGCAGCAGCTGGGCTGGATCACGCCACTCACTCACCAGCGAGCGATAGAGATCGTCGCTGCTGCGCACGTACCGCAGGCGGGCGGCGAGCTTGTGGGCCTTGTGGCCCAGCTGGCCAATCGGCAACGGCTGGCCAATGGCATCCCAGGCCGGCGGGGGCAGGGCGGTGATGGCGCGGCCGAGGCCTTGGCGCAGCGGGCCCGGCAGCCAGGCGAGGCGATTCCAAATGCGAGGGCCCCAGGAATAGCGGTTGTAGCCGCCAAAGAGCTCATCGCCGCCATCGCCGCTGAGGGCCACCGTGAGGCCAGCCTGCCGAGCTGCGCGGCACACCAGATGGGTGGGCAACTGGGAGGAATCAGCGAAGGGTTCGCTATAGAGCTGGGGCAGCTGGGGGATCAGGGCGCGGGCATCGGCGCTGGTGAGCAGGGTTTCACTGTGGCTGGTGCCCAGGTGCTCGGCCACCGGCCTGGCATAGGGGGCTTCGTTGAAGCCGGCTTCTTCGAAGCCGATGGTGAAGGTGCGTAGCGGCTGGCTGCTCTGGCGCTGCAGCAGGGCTGCGATCAGGGAGGAATCGATCCCTCCGGAGAGAAAGGCCCCCAGCGGCACATCGGCGATCGCTTGCTCGGCCACGGCCATGCTGAGACTCTGCTCCAGGGCATCCAGGGCCTCGGCGTCGCTCTGAAAGGCAGCGGTGCTGCCCGCCTCAATCACGGAACTGAGCTGCCACCAGGGCTGGCTGCGGGGCAAGAACGCCCCAGGTGCCAGGGGCAAGGGAATCGACACCCAGTGGCCAGCGAGCAGCTTGGCGATGCCGGCATAGATGGACAGGGGTGCGGGCACCTGGCCAAAACGCAGCAGCTGGGCCAGGGCCGCGCGATCGATGGCGTTATTGAACCCTGGATAGGCCCTTAGGGCAGCGAGTTCAGAGCCAAACAGCAGAGCCTGGATCGTGCCACTGCCGCTGAACCCCCAATACAGGGGCTTTTCACCAAAGCGATCGCGGGCCAGATGCAGCACCCGCTGGTGCTGATCCAGAAGTGCCAGGGCCCACATGCCGGTGCAGTGCTGCAGCGCTCCTTCCAGCCCCCAGGCCTCGATGGCGGCCAGCAGGGTTTCGGTGTCGGCATGGCCGCGCCAGGTTGGAGCCAAGCCGGCAGCATCGAGATCGCGGCGCAGCTGCTGATGGTTGTAGATCTCGCCGTTGAAGGCGATCACATAGCGACCGGAGGCGCTATGCATGGGCTGATCGCCAGCCGGCGTGAGATCAAGGATTGCTAGCCGCTGATGAACTACGGCAAAGCCAAGTTGGGGGTCTTGCCACACGCCGGCGGCATCAGGTCCGCGATAGGCGATCGCCGCACCCATGCTTGCTGCGATGGATTGCAGCTGATCAGGGCTTCTGGGATGGGATTGAACTATGCCGGCGATGCCACACATCAGATATTTGCTGCTGATCTTTGAGTTGAAGGTATTTCAAACAGGCGCCGAGGCCGGCGGAGGCGAGACGCCCCAGCGAGGCAGGTTCGGAAGCATGCTGGGTTTCTAGGCGCTCTGGAGACGAGCCGATGCTCGTTGAATCAGCTGCAACGACCAGGTTTCAAAGGTGCGGAAATAGAAAACCGCCGCCAGCAGCGGCACCAGCACCAGCATGAGCGCAGCCACGGCTTCATGCTGGCCGAAGCTCATGGCTAGGCGGATGACCAACGACTGCATTGGATTGTGGACTAGGTACAGGCTGTAGGAGATGCCACCCATCCAGGCGAGTGCGCGCAACCCAGGGAACTGAACATCGATCAAAGTGCTGAGCAGGATAAGAACTGATAGCACCAGCAGCAGCGCGAGGCGATAAGTGAACGTGACTGCAAAGGGCCAGAACAGCAGTAGACCCGCCAGCAGCAGCAAGCCAACCAAAAGGAAACCACGCCGCCGAAGAGAAGCCGTCCAGGGCAGATGCGAACCAGCCAGAACTGCCACACCGCAGCCCAGCAAGAACTCCCATTGATAAGGATTGGCAAGCAGGGTGAGCGGAGTGGTGGCCTGGCCAAACTCAACGCTACGCATAGCTGAAACCCGTATTAACGCCAGTACGGAAGGAATCAAGATCAAACCCCAGCGCCAAGCAGGGCGGCGGAAGGCAAGAGAAAGCCCTAACAGAACGTAGAAGAAGAGTTCAAAACTAAGGGTCCAGGCCACAGATAGGGAATAGTCGCCCCCCCCCTGGAATCAACGTGAGACTCTTGATCCAATTCACCTGGATGGGATCGGCGGCGGACGAAAGGCCAGGTAAGAGCATGTAGGCAGCAGCCAGCGCGAGGGCGATTGGCCAGTAAGGCAGAAAGATGCGCAAAAACCGCTTTAGCAGAAACAGGCGCACACCTTTGCCGGCATGGATCACCCGCCGGGCTGCGAGGTACACGATGAATCCGGAGATCAAAAAGAACACATCCACGCCGATGGCACCATGCTCAAGCGTGGCTACTGCGACTGGGTGGGATGCCAGCCAACCACCGGGGTAAAAGCCAGTGATCGACGACTGCAAATGGGTGGCGAGGACCTGCAGCGAAGCGATACCTCGCAAAGCATCCAGGACATGATTCCGAATCGGCTTACGCGACATCACTGCGGGGGTGGGAAGCGGCCATGAACAGCGCGCTGAATCACATCCACGAGCATGGGCAAGGCGCTACGCAGGGAATAGCGCTCTTCGACCCAGCGGCGGGCTGAGCGACCCATCCGTTGTCGAAGAGCACAATCAGCAGCCAAGCACTGAAACGCCGCCAGCCACTCCTCTGGCGACTCCGCAAGCAGGCCACACTCCTTCGGCACGGCCTCCACATTGGCGCCCACGGGAGAAGCCACCACGGGAATGCCGCATGCCATGCACTGGATCAACTTGTAGGCACATTTGCCACGGGCCCAGGGAGTATCCGGCAATGGCATCACACCCACATCGAATTGCTGAATCAGGGGGACTTCCTGCTCCAGGCTCCAGGGCTGCTCGATGATCTCCGCCCCGGCGATCGACGGGGCGGGGCCGCCCACCACCAGCAAGCGCAGAGGCCGTTCAAGGGCCAACTGCTGCAGGGATTCCACCAACAGCTGGAGGTAGGGCGCAGTGGAAGGGCTGCCGATCCAGCCCACCGTGAAGGGTTTGGACGAATCATCGACCGGTGGGAGCACGGCAGGGCGGAACTGATCGGTGTCAACCACCGACGGCAACACGGCAACGGTGCTGTTGAAGCGGCGCACGTAGGTAGCAAGCCCGGCGTTACCTGCGGTGACGGCCGCGGCCGCTGCCATCAGACGATCGGCCTTGGCTCCAAGCAGGGGCTGGAGCAGGCGCAGGCGGCCGGAGCGGTATTTGAGAAAGAAGGCGTCGTCGCAGTCGTAGACGAAGGGGATATGGAGCAGCTGGCGCTCCAGCCAGCCCGGCAGGAAGGGCAGAAGGTCGCCATATACGATCGCCAGATCAAATAGATCTAGGTGGCGCAGGGCCTGTAGTCGGCGGCCATAGGCGGCGAGCAGGCCACGCAGCGATGGCCGACCACCCGAAAAGCTGCGTTGCAAGTAGGCGTCATCCAACAGCGACTGAATCTGCAGATCGATACCAGCGGCGGCAAGGCCAGGCTCAAACTGTGAGAGGCGCACACGGTGGCTGGCGGCCTGGGGGCCATAGAGGGAAAGGCCGAGAACTCGGGTCACAGAGAACGCCCAGCTGAATCAGCGAAGGAAGGGGCCCGTGCCGGTGCTGCTGTCAGGCGAATTCGACGTCTTCCAGAAGGAAGCCGATTAGGCCTCGGAGTTGCCGGGTGTAATATTACATTAGCTTGAACTAGTGCTGGAATAAAATAAGAGCACATCGATTTAGGAGCTGATTTAGGCGATCTGCGCCGTTCTTACTCATTTTGGTGGCAACAGGAGGTTTTTTCTACTTGTCGCCTTGGCTCAATGAGGCAACCGGTGATTTTGCGTAAAGATCGCGCTGGCAAACAGGGCATCCATCTGCATAAGCTTGCCCCGCACTTTTGCAGCATCATATATATCAATGAGTTCATGGCCAAATTTGCTCATCCTGGCCATGAGATCCCAAACCGTTGGCTGGCCTTGGCAGGTCGCTTCAAGAATGACTTCAAGATAAATTAAATCTATGCATTGATTCCTCATAAGTCTTTCGCAGCCTTGAAGAATCAAGGCCTCGCCTCCCCGGGCGTCAATTTTAAGTATGTTTACATGGGATATTGAGTTATCCAGGCAATACGCATCCAAAGTGATTGCTGGCACGGAAACAACTTGTTGGGTTCGGAGAAAAATCCCCTCGCCCCAGGCGTCCCCTTCACTAACGTTGGAGAACGGCAGAAGACTGCTCGAAAAGGGGAGTTCACCCTGGAAGAAATTAGCGAACCCCTTTGCGTCAGATAAAGCTATATTTTCGCAAATTACTCTTGGATCGCCCGAAAACTTAGCTTTCAGGCTTTCAAAGTATCTAGAGAGCGGTTCAAAGCAGTAAATTTGAAACCCATATTCATTGCAATGCGCCGACAGGCGACACTTGTAGCTACCTGCAATGGTGCCGATGGCGGCGCCGATATCAAATACAGTTAACCTTTAAGAATCGAAAAGAGATGACTGAAAGGCGACTGGTTCATTAAGTGCACGATCGATATCAACAATCGCCTTTCCATTAGCCAGGAGAAACTTTATGCCAAGTTTCTGGACTAGATTCCGTATCATTTTAGCGCGGATGGCAAAAGGGAAGCCACGGATGAACAGTCTTAAAAATTCGAGGCTTTGGGCCGCCCCGTCAAGAGGCGGTAGGTGTTGTAGGCAACCCCCAGCAGCCTCTCGCCATTGGGAAAATCTGAATACCAGCTGGGCGGGGAGTGCATGGCGGCTTCCAGTTGGGCTGGGGTGTAGTCGAGCTTGCGGGCCACGAAGGCCAGATCCTGATCCACCTGGATCTTCGCCCAGGGTGGGGTTTCCAGTTGCTGCAGGGCTTCGGAACGGGTGGTTTTGCCTATGCAGATGTCGGCGGAGAGATAGCCGCGGCGGTAATCCACCTGGTGGCGCTTGGGGAGATACACCAGCTGGGTGAAGCGGGTGAAGGTGGATTCGCAGTGTTTGCCGCCGTAGCTCTGCCAACCGATGGCCTGCTTGAGGTTATGCCGAGCGGCTTCCTTGTCGTAGCGGAAGCGATTGAGGGGATAGAGGGTTTGGATGCGATGCAGCAGCCGGCAGCGCAGCTCGCGGCGAAAACCGAAGTTGATGGATTGGTATAGCTTGGGGGGAGTACCCGCCTTTTGGAGAACCGCGTGGGCGTAGCGGCTGTCGCGGGCGTTGTAGAGCCAGGCGGGGGGGAGAATCCCTTCGTTAGCAATGTTGCCGCCACTGAGGATGATGCTGATGCGCCGCTGTTGGGCCACTCGGTGCAAAGCCGCCTGGATGGCGATATCGGTGGGCAGTTCGATATCAGGAACACCGGCCTCGATGAAGGCGCGCTGGATGGCTTTGAAGCCGTTCCAATGGAGCACTTCAGCGTGGTAACTGATTCCTGGCAGGCCAATCAGCTTGTAGATGTTCTGGATGGCGATGGGCGTATCCCAGCCGTTGTCCATGTGCACCGCCAGCACCCGAAGGCCGGCTTGCTGGGCGAGCATGGCCACGCTGGAGCTGTCTACCCCACCGCTCACCCCTACAACCACGTCGTGGTCTGAGCCTGGGGAACGTTTCGATCGGACCTCCTCAAACAGGGCATTGAGGCCACTCTCTGCTTGCTGCGGCCGTCGATGCTGGTAGGCGGTAACGGCGACACGTGTGGCGAGGAACTCGGTGCAGTGGTTGCACACCCCCAGCCGATTGAAGCGGATCCAGGGATCGCTGGTGTCCATCACGCAGCGCACGCATATTTGGTAGGGCTCCTGCGGCGTGCTCATCGCCAGGCCCTCTGCAGATGCGGCAGCTGATCGGCGAGCCAGGAGCTGGTGTGGGGGTAGTTCAGCAGCACCTCTTGGGTGTCTGGTGCGTACACAAACAGGCTTCCAGCGGCGACTCCCGAGAGGGGAGAGGCGGCCAGAAGTTCGGCGATGTGGGTCTGGTTGCCGCAGCCCCCCAGCGCCACCAACGGGATCGTGAGCTGCCCGTTCAGGCTGGCCAGTAGAGCCACGTCGAAACCGCTGCGGCTGCCGTCGCGATCCACGGAGTTCAGCACCAGCTCGCCGGCACCTGCCTGTTCACAGGCAAAAGCGATCTCCAGCAATGGCTCGCCTGCAGTGCCTGGATTGGGGCGACCGAACCAGGCCAAGGGCTGCTCATCTCCGTGGTGCTGCACGTTGAGCACTACGGAGATGGTGGAGGAGCCGAAGCGATCAACGGCTTGCTGCAGAAAGGCCAGGTTTTGGGTGAGGGCTGCGCTGAGGGAAACCTTTTCCACACCGAGGGCAAGGAGGTCGTGGATCTGCTCAAGGGAGGTGATGCCGCCTCCGATGGTGAGTGGAACCCGGGTGAAGCGTGCCAGGGCCTCCACAAACCGTGCTGGGATCGGCCGGCCCTGGGGGGTGGCGTCGATGTCGAGCACGAGCAGCTCATCCACCTCGTAACCGCTGAACACATAGGCGGCGTTGAGAGGGTCGCCGAGGTAGTGCCGCTGCTCAAACGCGGTGGTTTTCACCAGATGCAGCTGGGCATCCACCAGCAGTGCTGCAATGAGCCGAGGTCGCAGCATGGTCAGCTCGCCAGAAAGTTGCGCAACAGCTGCAGGCCCTGGCTGCGGCTCTTTTCGGGATGAAACTGCACGCCGTGGATGTTGTCCTGCTCAACCATCGCCAGCCAGGGGCACTCATGCTGGTAGAACGCTTGAGGGCCAATCTGGCTTGCGTTGGGGGCGATGGCGTAGGCGTTGGCGAAATAAAAGAGCCGATCGTGGGGCGCGATGCCGGCCAGCAACCTTGGGGCTTCAGCTGGCGAGGAGAGCGAATTCCAGCCGAGGTGCGGCACCTTGTGGAGCTTGGTGTTGGTGGGCCTGAGGCGCTCCGTGCGCAGGGGCAGCAAACCGAGGCCATCGGCCTGGGGCGCTTCCTCGCTACATACGGTGAGCAACTGAAAACCAAGGCATATCCCCAGGGTAGGCAGACCCGAGCGAATCAGGTCGATCAAGGCCTCTTGCACCCCGCTGGCCTGCAGCGTCTGACGAGAAGGGCCAAAGTGACCTACCCCTGGCAACACCACAGCATCGAGATAATGGAGTTGCTCGGGAGATTGGATCTGGCGGGTGTTCACCCCAAGCTCCGCAAAAGCCTGATCCAGCGAGGCGATGTTTCCCGTGCCGTAATCGATGAGTCCAACAGTTTTGCGCTGGTTGAGCACCACGACCGAATAGAGATGATGGAATAGCTAGACAACGTGATCGGGAGGACCGGCATGCTTGACGCTGCTCCACTCACCAAATAGATTCAACTTGTGAGCCTGGTAATAGTGATACTCGCAAGATGCGCAGAACTCAGTATACCACGGCAGGTGCTTGATTGCGTAGCGGAGAGGGAGGCGAATAGAGAGGGTCGAAAAAAACTGTGCCGGTCGATATAGGGCCAGGGTTGTGTCGGTGGTGCAAATCGTGGCTTCCGAGCTTTTGCCCAGCAGACAGCGGGAAAGCAGCCGGTAGGCCGTTTGGCAATTGAGGCCCTCTTCATGAGCCTTGATGGCGGCGCTGTTCTGAAGCGTGATGTCGCTGATGGTCAGGGGGAGAGCCACCTTGAGCACGCTGCGGTGCTGATTCAGCATGCTGAACAGCTGGGCCAGCCAATCACTGGGAATGCTGGTTGGAAGGGCCAGGTCGGGATCACTCACCAGGTAGGGGTAACGCCACCCGCGGATCTGGGCTCGAAGCCTGCGGCTGAGCCAGGGGGCATATGGCCCGAAGCGCTGCTCTTGCGGGGAGAGCCGGATCCAGCGGCAGCCGCTCTGCTCCAGGGCCGCGAGGGTGGCAAGGCAGGTGGGGTTGGTGGATCCCGAATCCAACAGCAGGATGTGCTGGGCCCGGAGCCCTTGCTGCAACAGGCTCTCCACCAGGCCAGGCAGTGGAGAATAAAGATCGCGCACTAGCAGCAGAGCACGGATGCAATCGGGAGCCAGCCGCAAGCGGCGCCGCCATGGCCCCAGGGCCACAGCCACGAGGATCCAGCCGATGCGCGCTAGCCGCGGCAGGCGAAACCAGAGGGGCCGGCTCCGCTTCCAGACCTGCTGCTCAAGTGCCATCGGACAAGATGCTTTCAGGCGGCGCGAGATCGCAGCCAGTAGTACCACTCGCTGAACCAGGGCCTAGAGCGTTTGAGTTCGCGTAGAATGCGGCGCCGCTCTAGGTAGTGCATTCGCTCAAACTTGGTGTTGCTACTGATGCCACCCTGCTGGAAGGAAATCATTGGTATCGGCAGGTAGGTGCCATGCCTGAAAAGTTCATGCTCGGCGAAGAACTTGTGATCAGCGCAGATGCGATAGCTCTCGTCAAATCTTTGCCCCTTTACAAAGAGGCGGGAACTGATAAATACACTTGTGGGAAATTCTGTGATACCACGCAGATGATGCAGCCAATGCTTGGGCTTAAAGAGCTTCCAGTCTGGTTCACCTGCGGCGACTGTATCGCCATATAGAAATTGTTTGGCATGGAGGCTTGGGTCGAGCTCTATCGCCTCTGCTACTGAACTAAGAATATCGCTGGAAATGAGAAAATCATCGGAGCCGAGAAACAGTATCCATTGCCCGCTTGCCTGCTCCAGAGCACGATTCCAGGCCTGGTAGAGCCCTGTGTCTGGCGCTGAGCAGACCAGGCGCAGGGTATAATCCTTGGAAAACTGCTCCACAATTGCCAGCGTGTCGTCGCTGGAGGCTCCATCGGCGATCAGATGCTCAAAGCTGGCGTTGGTCTGGCCCGCCACACTGCGCAGGCAGCGCTCCACTGTGGCGCCGGAATTGAGCGTAGACGTGATGAGCGTGAATTGGGGGCTGAACTGCATCAGTGGATGGATTTTCTAATGGCCGAGGACTTAGGAAGGCTATGGTAAGGCTTCGGCGAGAGGGAATCGACCTCTGAAAATAGCCGATCGACAAAGCCTTCCCAAGTGAACCCCTGCACAGCATGGTGAGCAGCCTGCTGGTGCTCGGCCAGGCGAACTAGATCCTGCAGCTGGGCGGAGATCGCAGCGGAAATGGCAGAGGGGGTGAGGCTGTTTAGGTAGTCACCAAAGGAAATTGTGCGGCCAAAGAGTGCCTGAAACTCTTCATAAGGTGCGGTGAGCACAGCGGTGCTGCGGTGCATGGCCTCCACGGTGGCGGACACGCCGCCCCAGCGGCTGGAGGCATTGATCACCAGATCAGCCTTGTTAAGAAGATTGTAGTAGACAGAGCGCTGTGTGGGATCGGCTTTGCTGAGGTAGCCGTGCAGCTGAACCAGGCGATGGCGCCTTGGTGGAGAGGCAAGATCCTCTGAGCTAATGCCGATGGCATCTAGCTGCACCGGCAGATCGGAGGGCAGGAGGTCGAGGGCCTGCAGCAGCAGCTCCAGCCCCTCGCTGTAGCGGGGCCGGCCTACGAACAGCAGCCGCAAGGGGGTATGGGGTATGGCGGCCGGGGGCTGATCTGGAGGGGGGGGGGCTAGGGGGTGATCGTTGATCACATGCCCGAGGAAGCGGAAGCGGCCGTTGGGTATCTCACGTTGCAGGCGTGCTGCCGATTCGGGGAAGAGCAGCACCACCAGGCTGGAGCGAGCCATGGCGGCGTTGTCGCGGGCGATTGTGGCCTGCTCGGCTCGATCGGGCTGGCGGCCGAGGCGCTCGGTGATGTAGTGGTGATAACTCCAATCGCTGAGCAGCACCACCGGGATGGTGCTGAGAGTGGGAGCTGCGCTGATCGATAGGTTAATCAGAATAGTGTTCGGACCGCCATGGCGCCGTACCGCCAGGTTAAGGCGGCGAGTAGCCAGATATGAATTTGTGCGAGACCGATAAAAATCAAAGCTCGTATTCCAGTGACGAAGCTTGTGGCGGAATCCCAAGGCATATTTCCATAGCTTCCTTAAAAGCCATGGCGAGGCTAAATCTAGAAAGACCAATTGAATATCTCTTCGTTTCAGCTCCGAAGCGAGCAAAAAAGGGATATTTGACCACAGATCAACAGAGGAAGTATCGCCATCACAGACGAAGATGCACTTGAAAATTTTCATAAACAGAGAAAGAAAACCAGGTGCATTAGCACTGCGAAGGGGCACGATCAGGACCAAGCATAGGTTTTTTAAGTAGAGTCAGGAGCCTGAACTCATGCCACGCCTGATCAAGAATCACAAAACTGCCTCGGAAACCATAGAGGCAACCATGGCCAGGTGAATCAAAATAGCGGTCACTCGAAAAATAAAATGGAAATGTATCCTCCGTGATAATATTTACATGAGTCGGGTCTTGAAAGGCTTCTTTGAATGGGAAAGCTGGTGTATACGACAGGAAAAGGCCCCCAGGAGCAAGGACCCGGTAAATCTCGTTCATAACATCAACGAAAGGGAAACGTGTTTTGCCAGATTCGACGACTACTCGGGGAATGTGCTCAATAAAGTCAAACGCAGTTACGCAAGAAACTTCTCTATCGGCAAAAGGAAGTGCCTCTCCAAATATATCACAACGAATAATGTTGGGGTCATTAAAAGGAGAGACATCCAGCCCAAAACATGAATGAGCATTAAATGGATTCGTGGGGGCTGAGTTGCATCCCAAATCAATAGAAAGCTGCATATGACATTCAGAGATAGCTGGTAAATTCCTAGACATAAAAGCATTTAACGAAGAAACTGACCTATATCGCCGAAATTGCGAAAGACGACTTCGAAGAGGATGCGATGCTTGGGAGCGAAGAAGAGCAAGAATTCGCGTGCGGAGATGCATGGTCTTATAATGAAAAAAGATTGTCCATGATTTTCAACAAATCAATGTTTAGATCGGCTTTAGGGTTAACAGCCAGTAATTCATTTTTGGCAAACGGATACTTATAGCATTTATAGCCGATTCTTTCAAGCTCGACTTGGCAAGCTTTGCTTACCAATCTTGTGTTGACCTCAATAAAGCCAACGTCAAAGAAAGGCTTCACAAGGGATTGAAGTACATCGAGCTCTCCACCCTCAATATCAAGACTTAAATAGTGAACGTAATCCATAGAGATTGAATCAAGAATGTCAGGTATTGTGCTGGATTGCACTTGGACGATTTCCTGCGGGGATGAGGACGCACCCACCTTTTTATCAACTACAAGAGATCCATAAAGCGTCTGTCCTTCGCACGGATTAAATTCGAGAAAAAGACCTGTATGCGCAGATAAAGCTAGATTAAAAGTTGCGTCACGCGGGCGATTCTTGCATAAATCTTGATAGAGGGAAGGATTGGCCTCTACTAGAATGCCATTTGCTCTATGAGTACTCATAATTGCATAGGTATTGGAAAGTTCAATGCCATTATTGGCGCCCGCCTCGAAATATGAGGTTATGTTACTGTTTAAAAACGTGAAGGCAAAAGCTCCTGTAAACATTGAGAGCGAGTCTCAACAAGAAGCATGGGCGCAGTTTGCAACGTATAGTCTACAACCAAGCTTAGTATATGGCGCGCTCCATTGCCCATTGGAGTGCAAATAGACGAGCCAGAAAGGCGATTTTTCGAAAAAAGATCACAGAATAAATTTGCCTCGTAATGGTCAAATCGAAAACCAAGCAAGCTTCGGACTAGATTAAAGGACATAGTGCTTAATGAGGTTTAAAGGCAAATAATTCGTTTGTCCAAGTAAATTTTCCTAATAATGTTGGGCGATGCAGAGGATGCTGGAAAAGGCAGTATGGGAGGCTGATTTGATCGCGTGGAACCCAGCGGAGAAATTCATGCATCCACAAATCCCAAAGGACACGTGATGAATAAAGTGATTGATAGGATCGCACAAAGAATCCACATGCATATAGACCATAATTCAATGGCATTTTTTTAATTTTATATGCGGACAATTGCTGTTTAAGGATTTCATTGCAAACATAAGAGAGCCCCTTCGCTGCGCGAGCCTCCTGATAAAGACAATTGCGATCAGGATGAGCAAAGATTCCCCATCCGTTTGTAGGTACACTTGAGCAAATGGCTAACAAATGAGTATATGATAACAGGGAGCAATTTGCGTCATGCCAAACAAGATAGTCGAATTCTTTGCCAATAAATGCTCGAATAGCTAGTGATACTTTAGAATAATCGGGGAAAATTGATGGTGGCTTGAATGAGGTGTTAAAAAGGAAAAGGGGATTAATCTTAGGTATTCTAGAAATCTGCCGCGCCAGCAAAGGTGAATTGCGAATGCTCACTCTTAGTGTATTGCCAATGTGTTGAACAGTGGTTTCAGTTGAATAAGAGCTAGTAAATACGATTAGAAAGACATTCTCCCAATCAGAAGGGATCACAGGTACCGAGGCGTCATGGCTATCAATATTAGCTGTGAGTACTACGATTTTCAGTGTCTTCATGAACTAAGTCTGTTAAATGGTAGTTTCAGCTTGGATAAAAGCCGGTATCGCTATAGATCTGACGGCATTAAGCCTTAACAGGTGCACCTCGCTGCTCAAGCGGGCTGAACCATATTCAGACGATCGCGGATGAATTAGTGTAATATTTTTCCATTAGAAGAACGGCATTGCTGCCGAAATTGACGGGAATACTTTTGGTGGTCGCGATAGTGTAGGGCAACCCCATTCCAACAGCTAGGGGTCGAGTGCCGCCACGGGATGTCGGATAAAGGGCAGGCATACATGCCCAATGAATTTGCCAAGGCCTGCAAGTCCTTGGCGCTCCGATATATTTGCACTAGGCCCTACATCCCTCGCTCCAACGACAAGACAGAGGTGATTATCAAGAACCTGTGTATTCTGCGAGTGGACGTTCTCTTTGGCTTTCTAGGCCTCAGATGAGCGACGCGCTTGATGCACCAATATCTGTGGATCTAGACCGGCCGTAGATGCCACTTATCCCTCGATGGCCTCACCCAAAGAGGCTACAATTCATTGAATGGCCTAGTGAGACATCATACCTATTCTTTGCCCAACTAGCTCACCAAAAACTATTAGAATAATATCGTCTTGGGCAGATTTTGGACCCGCTTGAGTAGGTCATGGCAGTGAATCCATGGGCCAAGCGGTTCTAAACAAATAACCGCATGATTGCCACTGATGGATTTTAGAACCAATTTTCACCATAAAATTTATTGAAAATAAAGCATCAGCACGATGCCGTTGCGCAATATTTGCTATAATATTTAATTTGCTCTTTGGATTGGTATAAAGCTATGGTTCGTCTAAGAGCAAATTATTGTTGGCAAAAAGGGCTCTAGACCAGACAAAATTAATATCAACCATTTCGAACCCTTTTCTTGCAAGAAAATTTGCCGCAAAAGTCAATGTTTGGTCTAAGTTTGGCCCCCTTTCATGCCCACCATCTACTGCTATATACTTACATTTAGATAGCATTCCTTCGCATCCCATAAGCACCTCGGGCTCATAGCCTTCGGCCTCAACCTTGAGAAGCTTTACATGGCCTAGCCCCAGTGCTGCAACGAATTTATCAAGTCTGACAGCGTCTACTAATATGGATCCTACGTCTTTACCTTGGTCTATCATAGATGAATCAGCCGTATCGGTCATCACATAGAAAGGCAATTTTCCTTCGCAATTAGATAGCGCTACTTGATGGAGATGCGCCTCAGGGCAATTATATTGCAAGCAAGAGAAGTCTGCAGGATTTGGTTCAATACAATGGTAATTTGATGCGCCCGCCTTAGGACTTAGCGACATATACAAGTCACCGCTGTTGGCGCCACAATCTATAATTACATCTCCGACTCTAAAATCAATATGGGCAAGACAGTAGGATTCAAATAAGTCTTTGGATCTTTTCTGTATCCCCAAGGTGTATAAACTCTCAATCCTGTTGAAATTAGCATGACGCCTCAAGACGCCGGTTTGCCCCATGCTGCCCGCCTCGACGGCCCAATACATCTTTTCTTTGGGATCATAACCAAACCGAACAGTTCTACCCTTGGCTATGTTTATAAAGTTTCTTATGTGAATGTTGGCGTTCATTTTAGGTGAATTGACTTAAACAACTAAGGGCTTGCTTGAATTTATGCAAAATTGGAACAACCGCAGGAATGCGGAATGCGGAATGCGGAAGTGCTCACCTTGCTCTCATGGCAAGTCTACTCTATCGAAATGACTTCCTTTTCGAGATATTTCAAAGTTTAATGCAAGTGTTAGTCCGGGCCATTACGCTACCTCAGGATCTATAGCCGGCTCAGGAAGCTATCGGCCTTTACCTAGCGCTCATATCAGCGGAGTTCGTTGAGCTGCTCTGGTGAAGAAACTGATCAGGCACAACGCTTAATGGGGCGACGGATTCAACACATCTGCAGGGTGACCATCGATCACCACCGCTCCCTTATCAAGGCGAATAATCCGATCACAGTGCACCACCGTGCTGAGCCGGTGCGCAATTAACACGATTGTTAGATCGCGGCTGAGCCCCTCGATCGCTTGCATCACCGCCTGCTCGGTGGCCGTATCGAGCGCGCTGGTGGCTTCATCAAACACCAGCACCTTGGCCTGCTTGTAGAGCGCCCGGGCGATGCCGATGCGCTGACGTTGCCCGCCACTGAGCCGAATCCCCCGCTCACCCACAAAGCTGGCATATCCCTGAGAGCTACTTTCGATGAAGCCGGCGATCTGGGCCTGCTGAGCTGCAAGCCGCACACGCTCCTGGTTGATCTGATCCCGCGGCACACCAAAGGCGATGTTCTCGGCGATCGAACTATCCGCCAGGTAAATGCTCTGGGGCACGTGGGCGATCGCCGCCCGCCAGGCCGCCAACCGCTCTGGATGACAAGGATCATAGAGGTCATCACCATCTACGAGAATCCGTCCTGCCGTGGGCTGCAGCAGGCCCAACAACAAATCCAGCGTGGTGCTTTTGCCGCTGCCGGTGCTGCCGATCAGGCCGATGCGCTCCCCTCGGCGGATCTCCAGATTCAGGCCCTGCAGCACCTCGGGCAGATTTGGACCGTAGCGAAAGTGCACACCTTTCAAACAGATGACGCCTCGCAGATGCAGCGGATCCGGTTGGGGCAGATCGTTGTCAGCAGGGAGCTGTTGATTGAGCAGTTGCAGCACAGACGCCAGGCTGTCTTTGGCGTTACGGGTTTGCGCCCAGCCCTCATAAACCTTCTGGGCCATCGGCAGCAGCCGTTGGGCTCCCAGGGCCAGCGCCCCTAGCAGCGGCAGTGCCCGTCCGACCCCCTGCTCACGCACCATTACATAACCAGCGACGGCAATCAGGGCTGTTCCCACCGGTTCCAATACAAACCGCGGGTAACTGCTCAGAAAGCCCGCGTCAGCCCCAGCCTGACGCAGCGGCCGATCGGCCTGGCGGTATGTGGCGCCATAGACGCTCTGATGGCCGTCGAGCAACACGTCCCGAATAGCGCCCAGCCCCTCCTGGAGAACCTGGATCAAGCGGCGGTTGAGAAACACCTGCTGCTGCCCCAACTGCTGCAGTGACCGGCGGCTGGCGGCCATTGCCACCAGATACACCAACGCCACCACCAGGCCTGCCCCCAGGGCGATCTCCGCATCGATCGCCAAGAGCGTGGCCACCAAGCTGACGACGATCAACCCCGAACTCAGCAGCAGCAGCAGTGGGTTGAGGATCTGATAGATCACGCGATTGACATCGGTGCTGATCGAGGAGATCAGCTCACTGCTGTTGCGCGCCAGGTGCACGGCATAGGGTTGATACAGCGTGCGCCGGTAGGCCTCACAGCTCAGGTCTGAGCCGATCGCTGCCGCCAGCCGCCCGTTAAGCCACATGTTCAGCAGTCGGATTGCGCCTGCCGCCAGGGCCGCCACTGCAAACGCCACCGTGATCGGCAGCAGCAGCGCCTGGGCGCCGGCGAACCCCAGCCGCGGCGCCCACTGCTGCACCAGCGGCTGGTTCCACAACCCCTCAGGATTGGCCAGCACCGCCAGAAACGGCAGCACCGCCGCCAGGCTCAGCACCTCGGCCACGCTGCTGGCCAGCATCACCAGCAGCAGCACCCCGAGCTGCACGTGGCGGCGACGGGCCAGGTGGGCCCAGAGCTGGCGGAGGAGTTGGAGGAGGCTGGGGTCTGAGGCTGTAGCGGTTGGTTGCGGGGTGGGCATAGAGGGTGCGGGTGGGCAGCGGGGCTCGAGGGGGCAGGGGTTGGGGCGGGGCGTCAAGCGAGGATGGTGGTGTGGGCGGCCAGCCAGGCGGCCAGGTCTGCCGGGCCCTGGAAGTCGAGCAGGGCATCGGCGAGGGCTTCCAACTTCTCCACTAGTAGGGCCTGGATCTGGGCGGTGGTGGCGACTGTGAGAGGGCCACAGCGGCGGTTGAGGAGCCGGAGGGTCATTGCTGCAGCCTCATCGCGTCGCCCTTCCTGAAGGCCCTCCTGACGGCAGGACTGATTCAAAGTCTTAGCAAGGGTTGGGCTGTGTCCTGCGCATGACCATCGCCATCAGCGCCGTGATGTCGTGCATCACCGACTGCATCCCGGTGCGGATCGATTGAAAGCCTGCCAGCCGCAACAG